>CAJXRU010000075.1 GCA_913060565.1 uncultured Gammaproteobacteria bacterium
TGCTCTACGCCACAAATATCCATCATGTTAAACATGAATGTTGGTAGCTCAGTGCCGTTATCATTTTTAGCAATGCGAGCAGCAATTGCTTGACCTGATTTTTGCCCGCCAGAGTTTAATTCTAATAAGCGGTCACGGCCATTTTCGATTTTCGTTTTTAGCTCAGTGTGAATTTCTTCGGTTTGCGCGATGATATCAGCCAAGGACTTTTCGGCTGTCTCTTGGTCGTGCAATAGCGCGAAGATATCTTCTTTAACTTCGTTAAATACGATACCGCCAGATGGACACGTTGTTTCAAATGCATTGAGGCCTTGATGGTACCAATCAAGTAAGACTTTTTGGCTTGAACCTTCAAGGTAAGGAATATGCAGTTGGATGTCATTTGCTTGACCAATACGGTCTAATCGACCGATACGCTGCTCAAGCAAATCAGGATTAAGTGGTAAATCAAATAATACTAGGTGACGGGAGAACTGGAAGTTACGACCTTCAGAGCCGATTTCCGAACAAACGAGTACTTGCGCGCCATCTTCTTCTTGAGCGAAGTAAGCGGCTGCTTTGTCACGTTCGATAATTGATAAGCCTTCGTGGAATACGGCGCTGCGGATCCCTTCTTTAACGCGTAATGCTTGCTCGATAATCAAAGCGGTTTGTGCATGAGCACAGATCACCAGCATTTTTTCTTTGCTGTCTTTGATCAGGTTAATTAACCAATCGATACGTGGATCAAATGACCACCATGACGCGTCTTTACCTTCGAACTCTTGGAAGATTTCTTCTGGGTAAAGAGACTTGTGAGCACTCTCAGATACGCTTTTCGCGCCGCCCATCATTTTGGCCACTTTCATTGAGGTGGTGTATTGATTTGGCATCGCTAATTCATAGGTATTGACGATACGTTGCGGGAAACCTTTGACGGCTTGGCGAGTATTACGCATTAATACGCGACTTGTACCGTGACGCTCTAACAATAATTTAAGTAACTCGTCGCGCGCCTCTGATTCTGCATCATCGGCAATAGCTTGTAGCATCTCGCTAATGTCGCGTTCTTTTAGAAGCTCTGTTAGTACTTGTTTGGTGTCGTCTGACAATACGTTTTGTTCTAGCAGCTCATTGGCGGCGGCTGCAACGTGTTGATAATCTTTTTCTTCCGCTAAAAACGCTTGATAGTCGTAGAAACGATCAGGATCAAGTAAACGTAAGCGAGCAAAGTGAGATTCATGACCAAGTTGGTCTGGCGTTGCTGTTAGTAGCAAAATACCCGGTGTTTCTTGAGCTAAGCCTTCGACAATGCGGTATTCGCGAGATGGTTTTTCGCTGTTCCACTCAAGGTGATGTGCTTCATCGACAACGAGTAAATCCCAGTCACCGTCTAATGCTTGTTTGTAGCGGTTAGCTTTACGTAACGTTGATAGGCTGGCAATGATAAGTTGCTCGGTATCAAATGGATTCTCAGCGTCTAAATTCGCTTCTGCGCAGCGTTCTTCGTCGAAAATGGTAAAGTTTAAGTTAAAACGACGACGCATTTCTACCAGCCATTGATGCTGTAGCGTTTCTGGCAATAAAATTAATACGCGCTCAGCACGGCCTGTCAGCACTTGCTGCACAATGATCATGCCAGCTTCAATAGTTTTACCTAAACCTACTTCATCGGCTAATAATACACGCGGTGCGTAACGTGAGCCGACTTCTTTGGCGATATGTAACTGATGTGGAATTAAGCTAGCACGAGTACCTGCTAAACCTAGCAGATCGTTTTGTTCCATTTTGTAGCGAGCCATTAAACAATCGTAACGCAGTGCGTAATGATTCATGCGCTCAACTTGACCAGCAAACATGCGATCTTGTGGTTTATTAAAGCGAATGTTGTGACATAACATCACTTCGCGTAGAGAAACTTCCTTTTCTTCGGTGTCTGTACGAGTACCGATGTAAGTAATAAGGCCTTTATCCTCTTTGATGTCGGTTACCGTCAGTGACCATTCTTCATGGCTTTCGATGGTATCACCTACATTAAAGATAACTCGCGTTAGCGGGGCGTCATTGCGTGAAAAGTGGCGGCTTTCGCCTGTAGCGGAAAATAAAATGGTGACGGTACGTGCATCTAATGCAACAACGGTACCTAAGCCGAGATCCGATTCGGTATCACTAATCCAACGTTGAGCCAAAACATAAGGCATAAAAGGATATCTCTCTTTTGTCAGGTAAAAAAACGGGGCGTATCTTACCTCAAGCATTGAGGCAATGCATGGCTAATTTGATACTATTACCAATAATAATTAAAGTGTAGTCAGGCATCACCATTTTCCCAAAAAAATACTTCAATGATTGACATTCGATTCAGGGTATAATCGCGAGCATCTTTCGACTAGGCCAATGAACTAAAGGCGAGACTCATTGTGAAAATAAACCTATTAAGTAACTATAACAAAACGGTTCTTTATACTTACTTTGCTGTATTGGCCATGGCGGTGATCACGTCATTGTGGGTGTTAGGTAAAAACCGCAGTGAAGCCATTGCTGAACGGTTTACGCAAATCAAGTCGCATGAGCATCAGGTAGAGTTGCTATTGGATTCAGGTATTCGTGCTGTTACTTCATTAAACCAATATGCCACTAAACATTTAAGCTTGTCTGAAGCGCCGCGCATTGATTTGCTATTGTCTTATTATTATTACTCGTACAATTCCATTGACCAAGTTTTCGAAATTGTTCCAAATATCCAAGAAGATCTCCAAGATAAATTTCAGTTTGAAATAGGCCTTATTTCGGGGACTGGTAACTTAGAAAATCGAAGCGACCAGTATTATCGTGAGATGGATATGATTTTCGAAATGAATTTATCATTCCCTGTCGCGATGGAAATGGTGCCAGATGCAACGCGTGTTTACTATTTGTCTGCCAACGAATTTATTGGTGTTTATCCGTGGCCAGGCGATGACTATGCCTTTAAGAAATCAACCTTAGAAAGTCCTGCCTATCTATCATCATTAAGAAAAAATAACCCTAAGGGGCATACTTATTGGACTGATGTATATGCCGATGACGCGGGCAAGGGATTAATGACGACCGTTGGCTCGCCACTGTATATTGGCGATCAATATTATGGTGCGTTAGCCATTGATATTACGTTATCAAGTTTGAGTGAAGAGTTATTGCCACAAGGTGGATTATTTGGTGATATGTTGCTGGTGGACGGCAACAACAATGTGATGGCTCACAGTGAAGTTCAGAAGAACCAAATTACGCAATCTATTGAAGGGCTTGATGCTCATTTACCCGTTGAGTTGACTAAATTAGGCAGTGAACGGCTCTTTACTATGACTAAAGGGCAGTTACTCAATGGCTATTATGTGCAAGCAGTTGAGTTAGTGAATGCACCTTTTAAGTTGATCTACTTTGAGAAAGAGCAGGATTTATTTGCCGATTCGTGGCGTCAGTTTGTAGTGAGTTTGGTCTCTATTACGTTGGCGTTGTCTATCTTATTATCCGTTGTCCATTGGCTCGCAAAACGTTCTTTCATTGGCCCGGCATCTCGGTTGATGGTGCATTTGGAGAATTGTGCAAAAGAGCCTATTTCACCGCCATCTCATACAGCAGATGCATGGCTACCGTTCTTCTCACTGATTAGTAAAACCTTTAGTGAAAATAAATCCTATACCCGTCAGCTCGCTGAAGATAACCGCCAGCTCGATATTCAGGTTGCTCAACGAACCGAAAGTTTGCGTCAAACAACCAAGCAGCGTGAGCAGGAGTATTCGTTATTGCGGGCGTTAATCGATTCAATTCCAGATGTTATTTTTTATAAGAACACTCAAGGTCAGTATTTAGGGTGTAATAAAGCAGCGCAAGAGCTGTTTGGCGCACAAGAGCAACAAATTGTTGGTCAATACAGTGAAGACTTTTTGACACCGGAATTAGCTGAAAAACTTCAACTTAATGACCAAAAAGTAATACAAAATCGCAGCACGGTAACCATTCAGCAAAACATGTTCTTGAACGAACAGCCTAAATTATTGGAAACCCTAAAGACACCCTATACCGACTTGGACGGGGAGTTGCTGGGTTTGATCGGTATTGCTCGTGATATCACCGCAGAGCATGAGGCGGCAGAAAAACTGCGCTATAGTGAAGAGCGTTATTCTTTAGCGATGGACGCGGTTGAAGAAGGCTTGTGGGATTGGCATATAAATACCGATGCACTGCATTGTAATTCAGCATATTTCACCATGCTCGGTTATCAGCCAAGTGAAGAATTACCAAGCTGGGAAGGATTCAGACGACTTGTGCATAACGACGATTGGAAATGCGTCCATAAAAAACTCAATGATCACCTTTACGATCCATCAGAGCCTTATGAGCATGAATTCAGAATGCTGGGCTTTAATGGACAATACGAATGGATATTAGCGCGAGGTAGTGTGGTTGAATATGATGAAAACAATCAGCCAACACGTATCTTGGGCACTCATAAAAATATCACGAAGCGCAAAGAGCACGAGCGTGAAATTATTGAAGCGAAACAAGACGCTGAGTTAGCTAACCGCTATAAAAGTGAGTTCTTGGCTAATATGAGTCATGAGATCCGGACGCCAATGAATGGCATCATGGGCATGATTCAGTTAGCGCTGAGAACGGAACTAGATAATCAGCAACATGACTATCTTGATAAAGCCTTTAATTCAGCAAATTCGTTACTGTTAATTATCAACGATATTCTAGATTTTTCTAAAATTGAAGCGGGTAAGCTAGAGCTCGAATCAGTGCCTTTTAATGTCGAAGATGTGCTTGATGCTGTGATTAACGTTAATGTTATTGCGGCTCAGAAGAAGGGATTAGAGTTTGTATTAAATGCACCGACAATGCCGCTTAGAGTGTTGGGCGATGGCCTGCGTCTCAATCAGATTCTTACTAATATTGTTTCAAACGCGGTTAAGTTTACTAATGAAGGTTATATTGAGTTCGCTTGTGAATTAGTTAATAAATCTACTGACATTGTCACCTTACAGTTTAGTGCTAGAGATAGTGGTATTGGCATTGAGCAAGATAAATTGAGTAATCTCTTTAAAGCCTTTAGTCAGGCTGATGGATCTATTACACGTGAATTCGGCGGCTCAGGACTTGGTCTCTCTATTTCTCAACACTTAGTGAGAATGATGGGCGGAGAATTTGAAGTTTCTAGTAATATTAATCATGGAAGTTGCTTCTGCTTCACTATCGACTTGCCATTAGTACAGCCACAAGCAGCTCAAAAATGGCAATTACCATTATCTCATGATGGCGCTAATCTATTAATGATAAGCGATAATGACAAGGCAAATGATGCCTATCGTCAAATGTTACCTGAGCTAGGATTTGAATTTACGCAAGTTGCCAATATTGATGTTGCGTTAATTTTAAAAGATGAGCCACAGGTCATTTTAGTTGATTGGGTACAAGAGTCGAATACAAATCAATTGGCGCTGTTAGCTAAATACTTCCCTAATACAATGATTTTCATGATGGTTAATTATGGCGATGATGTTATGAAACTGCCTGTGATTAAAGATGTTGCACGAGGGATCTTTAGCAAGCCATTAGCGCCTGCACATATGACTGCTCGTATTGGTAGAACGCTCAATTCTAGGCCTAAAAAAGTGCCGCAAGTAGCAGCGAATAAATCTGCGAAAGGTCGATTGTTGTTGGTGGATGATAATGCGATCAATCAACAAGTAGCTAAAGGTTTATTGGAATCTCAGGGGTACGAAGTGCACGTTGTTGATAACGGCCAGTTAGCGGTCGATGCGGCACTGAGTCAGCTATTTGAATTAGTGCTAATGGATATTCAAATGCCAGTGATGGACGGTCTAGCTGCGGCCAAAGAGATTCGTAAAACTTATAGTGATCAACAATTACCTATAATCGCTATGACAGCTCACGCTATGACGGGCGATAAAGAGAAAAGTTTAGCGGCTGGTATGAATGCCCATATTACTAAACCGCTGGTACTTAAAGAAATGTTTGATACGATAAGCGAATGTATACAATATAAAAACTCTAATGAAGGATAAAATCTTGCGACTAATAAAATCAACTTGCCAGTTTTTGGCTCTCTCGACCTTGTTGGGAGCATTAAGTGTTGGGGCATTTGCCGCTAAATTTGATGATAAAACTAAGTCTTTAACGCCTAAAAAGGGATTATTTACGTTATATGGCAGCAAAAATACATCAGCGATGTTGCTGTCAGTTGATAAATTGGAACAACCATTTATTTATGTAACCAGTTTGATGCAGGGGATTGGATCAAATGACATAGGTCTTGATCGCGGTCAAATTGGTCAGTCGCGATTAGTACAGTTCGAGCGTCATGGTGACACAATTGTATTGCGTCAATTAAACGCAGATTATCGCGCGCATACGAGTAACCCGAGTGAAGAGCTTGCACTTACTCAGGCATTTGCTGAGTCTATTTTATATCGTTTTGACATTGTGGCATCGCAAGGGAAACGCCATTTAATTGATGTCAGTAAGTTTTCACAACAAGACTTTCATGGTGTAGCTCAATCGTTGCAACGCAGTAATCAAGGCAGTTACTCAATTGATGGTAGCCGTTCAGTTGTTGATTGGCCGCAAAGTAAGTCATTCCCATTTAATACAGAGTTGAGTGCAACGGTTACGTTTAAAGGTAAGCCAAAGGGATATTATTTATCTTCTGTAACACCTGATGCTAGATATGTTTCCATCAAGTTCCGCCACTCTTTTGTTGCATTACCAGAACAAGGCTACCAACCACGCGCGTTTCATCCCTACAGTGGCTATTTCGCGTTTAGTTTCGATGACTATAGTCAACCCATCGCAAAGCCATTAACGCAGCGTTATATCACACGTCATCGTCTGGACTTTGATCAGAAAGGCAAAGTCATAAAACCTATTACTTACTATCTTGACCCTGGCGTTCCTGAGCCTGTTCGTGGTGCACTATTAGATGGCGCACGCTGGTGGACTTCGGCGTTTGAAAAAGCCGGATTAGATAATGCCTTTGAAGTTAAAATGTTACCCACTGATGCCGATCCGCTCGATGTACGTTATAACGTAATTCAATGGGTTCACCGCTCAACTCGAGGTTGGTCATATGGTAGCTCGGTAGTTGATCCGCGTAATGGTGAGATTCTTAAAGGGCACGTAACTCTAGGTTCACTGCGTGTTAAACAAGATTATCTTATTGCGTCAGGCTTATTGGCAGGTCAAGCTGACAGCAAAAAGCGTGCTCAAGAGATGGCATTAGCTCGGATCAGACAATTATCAGCCCATGAAATCGGCCATACGTTAGGTATTGCACATAACTTTGCTGCAAGTACAAATGACCGTGCGTCGGTCATGGATTATCCCCACCCTCTCATTTCATTAAAAAACAATAAAATTGATGTTCACGATGCTTATGGTATCGGTATGGGAAAATGGGATGAGTATGTGGTTGCTTATGGTTATAGCAATGAAACTAGCGATCAATTAGCTAAATTGCGCAAAGATACCCAAGCGAGTGGTTTGAAATTTATCTCCGATAGTGAAGCGCGCAGCGCGGCTGGCTCAAATCCTTGGGCGCACCTTTGGGACAATGGTCAATTCGCCGATAAAGAGTTATCACGTTTAATGATGGTTCGAAATAAGGCGCTTTCAAAATTAGATGCGACTATTTTAGATGAGTCTCAAGCGCATTCAGATTTACGTGAAGCACTCGTACCTATTTATTTGTTACATCGTTTCCAGGTGACTGCAGCAAACAAGATCATAGCAGGGGTGGATTTTAATTATGCTCTGCGCAATGAGTCGTTACTGCAAAAGCCTGTTGCTGTTAAATGGCAGCGTGACGCATTAGACAGTGTTTTAGGTACTTTAGACAGTCGTTATTTAGTTTTTCCTGAGGCGTTACTTAAAAAGTTACCTGCAAAGTCTTATGGGACTTATAACTCACGTGAAAGTAGTAGTTCGCAACTTGGGCGTCAATTTGATCCCCTAGCGCTGGGAGAAGCAAGTGCTCGCCATAGTCTTAAAACGTTACTAAATAGCGCTAGAGCAAATCGATTAGTGGTTCAGCACGCTTTAGACTCCCAGCAATTGTCATTTGTTGACGTTATTGATCAGTTAATTGTGAAGACAATTAAGGCGAGCGATGATTATGAAGATAAAGGGTTATTGTGGTTGACGGCTCAGCGGACGAACGCTGTGGTTCTTGAGCAATTATTATTGCTTAAACACAACAAAAATTTATCAACACAAGCACAGCAAACTTTAACATCGCAGCTTAACGAATTAGCAAGTTGGTTAGCGAAAAAAGGTAAGCGCCAGAATTCGTCGATTAAACGTCATTATCATTGGTTAGCACAGCAATTAGCACTTGGTTTAACTGACGGTGAGCATCGTATAATTACATCGCCAGCGAAACTGCCTCCGGGCTCACCAATTTAGCGGGAATTTTATACAATTAAATTGTAAAGGATGTAAATTAGACTACAGTTAATTAACAAGGGGAAATTTTTAAAGAGTCCTAGCTCTTTATCCGCGGGTGAATTATGAAGTCTAATGTGATTGCAAGCGCTGTCATTGTCGTGACAGCGCTTTTAGTAGGTGCGCATGAATATCATCGCGTAACTAAGCTATTTGGCGTCCATTTGCCGACCTTTCTAAAGAATGAAACTCAAAATATTGCGATGCAACTAGGCGATTCATTGGATGAATCCAATGGTCTTAATATCTCTAACATCCCAGTTGAGGTTTTCCCCTCTATTTCTGTACGTATTGAAATCAAACGTACTAATCAGATACGAAGTATTGCCGCAACAAATAGCCATGTTGCCCCGCCGCTATGGTTTAATCAGCTATTTCTAAAAAAGCCAATCGAATATCAATTGTCGTTTTATAACGAGAGCGAAAAAGTTGCCACTATTTATACGTCCATGACACCAAATGAATTACTGCGCGAAGTTTGGCTGTCTTACATTGCCGGTATTATTCTATTTTTAATAACGTACCTGATTATTATGCGTTTGTTTTGGCGCAAGCAGGAACTAATTAATCAACTTCTAAAACGCACTATCGTTGCCATTAATGAAGCGAAAACAGGTGATTATCAACATTATATAGAGGCCGATGAACCTAGCTTGGTGAAGCGCGTGTTATCAGAAATTAATAGTATGGTGGTGCAACAGCAACATGGTTATAAAACATTGTTGCAAGAGAAAGAGAAGTATAAACAGTTAACGCAACACGATGAATTAACTGGTTTAGCTAATAAGCAGTGTTTTCATAATTTAATGAAGAAAAAGTTGCGTGATCAAGAGGGGATTGGCGGTCATGTTTTATTATTAAAACTGGCAAGCTTAGAGCAAATCAATGTTCAGCTAGGACACCAAGAAGGAGATATGTATATTAGCCGCATGGCTAAGTTGCTCACCAAATTATGTAATTTTAAAGAGGTTTCAGGGGAAGTGTTCAGAAATCTAGGCAGTGAAATGTTAGTGGTTATTTCAAATGCTGACAATACAACTATTGACTTTTTAGCTGAGGAATTGAAAAGCTATCTTGATAAGCTCGAGAATGAGAGTTATCAAAATGGTTGTGGCTACTTTTCGATTATTGAATTTAAACCGGGCCAAAAATTATCTGAATTAATGACCTTACTCGATTGCAACTTATCTCAAGCAATGGCTAAGTACCATAACGCTTATATCATCGCAGACCCACAAGATTCAGTATCTGGTGGGCTGAATCATTGGTATCGGCGAATATCTGACATAATTAGAGATAAAGCGGTCGTTTTACAACGTCACCCGATATGTTCGGTGAGTGAGGACTTTCATTCATATCAGTATGAAATTTGTGCGTCTTTCATGTCTAATGGTGAGCCCTATGATGCTAATGAAGTTTTTAGCGCAGCAAAACGATTTGATATGTCACATAAACTCGATCAGCTAGTTGTTACCAAGCTCATTGAATATATGGAAGAGGATGATGAAAAAGATAATTACTCGCTTAAAATTTCAATTGACTCTGTGGCGAGTGAGCGATTTAGAAACTGGGTAAGTCATTTATTTTCACACCATCTAATTTTAGCTAAACGAATTGTTTTTCAAATTCCTGAGACCGTTACAATTGACCATTTAGAGTCGACTCGTTTATTTATTAATGCAGTGCATAAAGTGGGTGCAAAAGTTGCGTTAGAAAGCCACCAAAATACGGATGTGCTGGAGTTAACTGATTTAGTGAAATCATTATCTATCGATGTTGTTAAAGTTTCTGGGCGTGAAAACCAGCCAATCGCACAAGTGAAACAATCCAGCGGTTTCATCAAAACATTGGTAATTAATGCCCACGGTTTAAACGTGCCTGTCATAGCGGGTCAAGTAGAAAGCTCTCAAGTGTGGGACTTTCTAAATACCTTAGGCGTCGATGCAGGACAGGGACATTTATTTGGTCGTCCTGTTATATTTGCCTAAAGACGATCAGGCGTTTGAGGAATTTTAGCCATAAACTCAATGGGCATATGAGCTTGTGGTGTAAAGAATTTACTATCCTTATAAGGAAATTTCATAAAACCTGATACGCCCGTTCCTTTAATAAGCGGTATCTGCGCCGTTAATTGAGCAAGTAATTCACTAAATTCAAACTCTTTGTCTGGATCAAGTAATGAGAAGTAGTTATGAATTTTTAGGTTTTTCGCTAAGCTTTCAAAAATAATACAGCCGGTATGATGAATTAAATTGAGTTGTGCCAACGTACTAAGTATTTCATCAGGCAAATCTAATTGTTCATCGGGATCTTTTTCATCTTCGAAATATGAGTGGAGACGACTCTCATTATCCGTTTTTGGACGGTCATAGGTAACAAAGTCGAGTACGGTATCTTGATCGGGTAAAAAGGGCTCGTTGGGGTGATTGCGGTCGATGTGTTGGGTTTTTTTAGCGTCAAAGAAACACGCTTTGAAAATGCCTTCACGATCAATTGCACGTGCCAATGTCACCACATTGTTTACGGCGCTAATAAATGATTGCTGTAAATTTGCATCAAATAAGTTAAGAGAGGAGTCTATATACAAACCATCATCCTGCCAATGAATGGCTAAGCCCCCCACAATAGGGAATTTACTTAAACGGCTAACTGCGGCGAGGAAGGCTTTGGCGTTGTCTCCCATGCCTTGTAAGAAGTTTTTGTAATAATTATCCAACTGGGCATCGTCAATCTCATCAAAGTCATGAAGATGAGCCTCTTCGCGTAGAAATGATTTACGAGAGGTATAAACTACAGATTCGAGCTCTTCTTCGCTATTGATAACCCACACTGGCAGTTGTTGTTCTCGAATATCATCAAGGTTATTGGCCAATACGATATTTTTCATGTATTTCATATTTTTCATGAAATAATCACCTGCCTTATGGCGCAAACGAATGTCATCACTGAGCATATTTTGTAATGTGACTGCGAATTCTTGTGGCAACTCTAGTGCTGTGACAGGAATTACGTTAGAACCAAATCGACATGATTGGCCTGAAGCTAACGCGTATAAAGTTCCTGCAAGTCCTTGTTCATCAAAGCGCACCGAAGATAAAGCACCGTTGAGCTGTTCTTCGCCAATAAAATAGACATCCCCCATTCGTGCATTTGAATGCTGCAGATCACCAGACATTAGTTCCATTACGTTTTGAGTGTAAAATTGCCCCTGAGTATCAACCTGTGCGTAGACTGAAGAGCCCCAATCAATTAATCCTAATTGGCCAGAGGTTTCATCATAAACAATGTTTGAGGGCTTGATGTCGCCATGGATGATAACTTTCGATTGATGCCGTAAGAAGTTGAGTATTTCAACCATTTGATGTGCGATACTAATGACTTCTTTGGCACTAAGTGGCCCTTTTTTAAGAGAATATTGTTCTAGATCTATTCCTTGTGCTCTTTCCATCGATAGAATACGTTGACTGCCAATTTTAAAATAACCAAGATTGGCTGGCACAAGCGGATGTTTAACTTGTTCCAGCATAAAACTTTCTTCTTCGAGTCTATCTTGGACATGTTCAGGCAAGGTAATACGCGAGAATTTGAATACGTGTTGTTGGTTGCTAACTGTGGCAGCTGAAAAGGCAAACCCATAGGCTCCTTTACCGACATATTCGATATCGTGATATCCCAATTGCGCTAATTGATGCTTACACAAGTTTATCCAATCACGAAGTTTTTTAGCATCATGATGGTTGAGCAAATAGATTGATTGCTCTTGTGCAATATAAAATTGTTGCAGGTTGGGGTTAGTCATATTAAGTTACAGTAAATGGTGTCTGCGTTAGCATAATCAATAATAATAATAAAATCAGCTATTTTGAATTTAGCAGTCGTTGTTTGAAAGCAAACTAAAATAATGTGAAGTGAAAATAATTATCAAATCAGGAGAGTAATTATGTTAAACAAGAAAACTATTGCATTGGCTTTAATGTTAGCAGCACCTTTTGCAGCTAACGCGGCTGGAGATGCAGCAGCTGGTAAAGCTAAAGCGGCGATGTGTGCTGGTTGTCATGGCATGGACGGTAAAGCTGTTATTCCAGGCTACCCACACTTAAAAGGTCAAAGTGCTCAGTATATCGTGTCATCTTTAAAAGCATTTAAAGATAAAACACGCACAGGTGGCCAGTCAGTATTAATGTATCCAATGGCTGGAATGTTGTCTGATGCTGATATGGAAAATATCGCGGCTTACTTTAGTTCATTAAAATAGCCGAACCTAAGTTTAGATACGAAAAAGCCCGAAGCTAATAAATTAGCTTCGGGCTTTTTATTGTGTGGATTATTGAATGCTAATTACAGCGCTTCAATTGTCGCTTGTTGCTCTTTTAACTTGGCAACAGTGGCTTCCATTTCTTCTAGTTTCTCACGTTCTTTAGCAATAACATCCGCAGGTGCTTTGCTAACAAAACGTTCATTCGATAATTTACCTGAAGTACGAGCAAGATCTTTACCGATTTTTTCAAGCGCTTTGCTAATACGTGTTAATTCAGCGTCTTTATCGATTAAACCAGCCATTGGAATCAAGATTTCCATTGTTCCAACTAATGCCGTGGCACTTGCTGGTGCTGTCGCATCGTCAGCTAATACATCAAAACTCTCAATTTTAGCTAATGCTTGTAAGAAAGCACTGTTGCTTTCTAAACGGCGGCTGTCTTCATCATTTAGGTTTTTAAGTAACACATTGAGTGGCTTGTTAGGACTAATGTCCATTTCACCACGAATGTTACGAATACCAACGATAAATTCTTTAACCCACTCCAAGTCATTAAGCGCGGTTTCATCCATCAATGCACTATCATATTTAGGGAATGGCTGGCTCATAATAGTATCGCCGCTTACACCTGCTAAAGGTGCCACACGTTGCCAAATCTCTTCGGTAATGTAAGGCATTAATGGGTGTAATAAACGTAGCGTTGTTTCTAACACTTGAGCAAGTGTTTTACGTGTACCTTTTTGTTGTTCTGGCGTGCCTTTGAACAATACTGGTTTTGTTAATTCTAAGTACCAGCCACAGAACTGATTCCATGTGAACTCGTAAATACATTGTGCTGCTAAATCAAAACGGTAAGTGTCTAAGTGCTTACGGTATTGCTGGGTGACTTCTTGTAATTTGGCGTTGATCCAACGATCGGCAAGACTAAACTCGTGATCATCACCACTTAGGAACTCTTGCTCTTCGGTGTGCATTAGTACGTAGCGGCTACCATTCCATAATTTATTACAGAAGTTACGGTAACCTTCAACACGGCCTAAATCGAAACTGATTTCACGGTTAGCAGAGGCCAATGACGCGAAAGTAAAGCGAAGTGCATCAGTGCCGTAAGAGTCAATGCCTTCTGGGAATTGATTACGCGTTGCTTTTTCAATCTTCTTAGCCATTTGTGGCTGCATCATGCCACTGGTACGTTTTGACACTAAATCTTCAATGCTAATGCCATCAAGCAGATCGATAGGATCTAACACGTTACCTTTCGATTTTGACATCTTGTTGCCTTGCTCATCGCAAATCAGGCCAGTGATGTAAATTTCTTTAAAAGGTACTTTGCCAGTGAATTTTTTCGTCATCATAATCATTCTGGCAACCCAGAAGAAGATAATGTCAAAGCCGGTCACTAATACTGAGCTTGGCACAAAGGTTTCTAAATCTTCAGTCTTTTCAGGCCAGCCCATAGTGGCAAATGGCCATAGTGCTGATGAGAACCACGTGTCTAATACGTCTTCGTCTTGACGTAATTTAACGTCGTCACCTAGGTCGTGTTTAGCGCGAACAGCTGCTTCATCACTACCTACGTAAAAATTGTCATGTTCGTCATACCAAGCTGGGATGCGGTGTCCCCACCACAATTGACGTGAAATACACCAATCTTGAATGTTATCCATCCAGTTGTAGTATGTCTTGTCCCAGTTTTCTGGCACAAATTTAATTTCACCACTGCGTACTGCTTCAATAGCTGGTTCTGCTAACGGTGCTGCTTTAACATACCATTGGTCAGTTAGTAGAGGTTCAATTACCGCATTGGTACGATCGCCACGAGGTACCATTAATTTATGCGGTTTAATTTCAACTAATAAACCAGCTTCTTCTAAATCACTAACGATTTGTTTACGCGCATCGAAACGATCTAAACCACGATATTGCTCTGGGCAATCGATGTTCATGGTCGCTTCTTTGGTTAGGATGTTGATAAGTGGTAAGTCGTGACGTTTACCCATTTCATAATCGTTGAAATCATGAGCAGGTGTGATTTTTACACAACCAGTACCAAAATCTTGTTCGACGTAATCATCGCCAATAATTGGAATTAAACGACCCGTTAATGGCAATTTAATTTCTTGACCAATTAGGTGAGCATAACGCTCATCTTCAGGATGAACAGCTACAGCGCTATCACCTAGCATGGTTTCTGGACGTGTTGTTGCAACAACAAGCTCACCACTGCCATCGGCAAGTGGGTAGCGCATATGCCACATGTGACCGTTTTCTTCGGTGTTAACAACTTCTAAATCAGATACCGCAGTGTTTAATACTGGATCCCAGTTAACTAAGCGTTTACCGCGATAGATAAGATCTTCATCGTACAATGAAATAAATACTTCTTGTACGGCATTTGAGAGGTCATCATCCATCGTAAAGGCTTCACGAGACCAATCTGGTGAAGTACCTAAACGACGCATTTGGCTAGTGATGGTGCCGCCTGATTGTTCTTTCCAGTCCCAGATTTTTTTGATGAAATCGTCACGGCCTAAATCATGGCGCGTTTTTCCTTCGGCATTTAGCTGACGTTCTACAACCATTTGTGTTGCGATACCGGCGTGATCGGTGCCAGGCTGCCATAACGTGTTATCGCCATCCATTCGGTGATAACGCGTCAGTGCATCCATAATGGTATGCTGAAACGCATGACCCATGTGCAAGCTACCTGTGACATTCGGCGGCGGCAATAAAATACAGTAACTCGGCGAATTGGTGTCGCCACTTGGTTTAAATTGCTCGCTTGCTTCCCACTTTTTGTAAATGGTTTGCTCGATAGCACTTGGGTTGTAGGTTTTTTCCATGGTCAAAATCTTTCTAGGTTGATGTTGTCAAACTTACTCAGTAGCTATTTGCGGGGCAAGGTTTAATTGGCGATAGTGATGAAACCGCTCTCTTGCTTGTTGCTTTTGCTCTGGTTCGTTAGGGATAAAGTCGATAATTTGCGTGAATTTTACCGCAAATTGCGGCAAAGGGTGACACAAATTTATTAAAACTTGGCGCCTGGTCTGAGGAGGTTGGTGGCCAATTTCAATTGGTGCGCCGTAATGAGGTCCTTCCCCTTGTAAATTATGAGGAATAAACTGTTCGCTCGGCAGTTTCCACATGAGTTCATCAAGTTGTTCGGCCGTCTTTACATCATTAGTCGCAACGAAAACACGTTGGCCTTGTTGAAATAACTCGCCGCATAATTGACACACTTTGCTAAGCAATGGATTATCATCGGCTTGCATGTCAGGAATATGATAAAAAGTGGTAGCCATAGTCAAAGATCTCAAAGGCAACCTGAAATCGGTTGCCTTGATAATGTCTAATAAAAATTACTCAGCGTTAGCGGCTTCAGTACGGTTTAGTAAGAACTGAGTTAATAATGGCACTGGGCGTCCAGTCGAGCCTTTATTCGCACCGCTATTCCATGCTGTACCAGCAACATCAATATGCGCCCAGTTATATTTCTTCGTAAAGCGCGATAAGAAACACGCTGCTGTAATAGTACCTGCTGCACGACCACCAAGATTGGTAAAGTCAGCAAATGGACTATTTAATTGTTCTTGGTATTCATCCCAAATAGGTAGGCGCCAACCACGATCACTTGATTGCTCACCGGCATTCAAAATTTCATGGGCTAGTGGGTTGTGATTACTCATTACGCCACACGCATGCTTACCTAATGCAACAATTACAGCACCTGTTAGGGTTGCTGTATCAATCACTAGTTCAGGATCAAAGCGTTCAACGTACGTCAATACGTCACATAATACTAAACGACCTTCAGCATCCGTGTTTAATACTTCAACCGTTTGACCTGACATCGTCGTTAGGATGTCTCCTGGACGGTAAGCGTTTGATGAAGGCATATTTTCACAGCCAGCCAAAATACCAATAACGTTAATTGGTAAATCTAAATCGACTAATGATTTCATCGTTCCTAGCACGCCAGCAGCACCGCCCATGTCGTATTTCATTTCATCCATGCCTTCGCCTGGTTTGAGTGAAATACCACCTGAATCGAAGGTTAAGCCTTTACCAATCAATACAATGGGTTTTGTGTCTTTATTCGGAGCGCCTTGATAATTGATGATAGTCATTTGTGATTCATTATCACTACCACGACCAACGGCTAGGTATGATTCCATACCAAGTTCAGCCATTTGTTCTTCACCAATGATTTCAACGTTTACTTTTTCACATTGCTCACCCAATTGGCGTGCTTGGCGTGCTAAGTAGGCTGGGTTACAAATGTTTGGTGGCATGTTGGCCACATCTTTACATAAGCTCATACCATTTGAGATAGCATTACCGTGATTAATGGCCAATTCGCCAACTGATAATTCACGGCGTGTCGGTACATTAAATACTAATTTACGTAAAGGACGGCGAGTTTCGTCTTTTTTACTCTTTAGCGCGTCAAAGACATATAAACCATTGTTCGTTGCTTCGACGGCTTGACGTACTTTCCAATAAGTATCACGACCTTTAACATGTAATTCAGTTAAGAAACATACCGCTTCCATTGAACCAGTTTCATTAAGGGTGCTAATAGTCTTGTTGATAATTTGTTTGTATTGGCGTTCATCTAATTCACGCTCTTTACCACAACCAACCAATAGCACGCGTTCACTTAGAATATTGTCTACGTGGTGCAATAATAGTGTTTGTCCTGCTTTTCCTTCCAGATCGCCACGGCGCAATAAATTGCTAATGTAACCGTCACTGATTTTGTCTAATTGCTCTGCAATGGGTGATAAACGTCGTGGCTCGAATACGCCAACAACAATACATGCACTACGTTGTTTTTCTGGGCTACCACTTTTTACATTGAACTCCATGAGCTCTCCTAGGTTCTTAAAGACAAAGGCCGCTATTTATTAGATAATAGTGAGCTATACCTGTAATCAATGAGTATTCGTGAATTCAGCAAGTAGAAAAACGTGCCAAATGCTAGGCATAAGATACGCGGTTGAGTCATTCTCAACAAATATCTTATAACAACGCAGTTGGTCGTTTATCGACTTGCCCTCTGGGAGTTTGGGTAGAAAGCGATTACAGCGTTATGATTTATATTAAGGGAATAACCATTAATTATAAAATCATGCCTTGTACTCACATCCTACCCACACTCTGAATCACGCATTTTCAATGATTACGGGTATAATACTCAAAAGGTCTATCATTGGCCTATTGGGTTAGCGTAAAATAAAAATATATTACGTTAATTGACTTAATAAAGCATAAATTAACTAGCGAAAATGAATAGTCTACCGAAATAATAGGCTGTTGACAGTAAAATTGTAAGTTTAGTGACGGAAACCACATTTGATTATTTTTAGTTATTTGATTCGAGAAGCATTAAAGTCACAAATGGCGGTGTTGTTTGTGTTGATGTCCATTTTTATAAGTAATAAATTCGTTCGTACATTGGCTGATGCTGTTGATGGCGACCTACCTGGCGAACTCGTTGCTACTTTACTGATGCTAAATCTTCCAAAGCTTGCGGGACTTATCCTGCCGTTGAGTTTATTCCTAGGCATACTGATGGCGCACTCACGGATGTATGCTGATAGTGAAATGACTGTGATGCATGCGACTGGTATCAGTGAATGGTATGTCACGCGTGTCACCTTAGTGCTAGCTTTTATTATGATGTGTGTTGCAGGGCTTAATAGTATTTGGCTCGGGCCATGGGCTCAGGAAAAAGAATACCAAGTTCTCGAAGAGTCACAGGCGCAAGCTGGCATTTCTTCCATTGCCCCCGGCCGCTTTCAGTACTCCTCGAATAAAAAAGCGGTGATATACGTAGAAAAAATTGAAGATGGCAAGCTCAATCATGTATTTGTTGCACAAATGCCAGATGAAGAAGACTTGGTCCAAGAATCAAGTGTTGTTATTGCAACACAGGGTAACGTTATCGAAGAAACCTCCGGCTCTGAGCAATTGCAATTGAACAATGGCAATCGCTATCAAGGCGTCGCCGGTGAAGCGCAAGGAACTCAAATAGAGTTCTCTGAATATCAAATGCAGATCAAAGAGCAAGAAGTCGAACAACGTCGCCGTAAATTAAGTGCCATTCCTCTATTACAACTCATTGAGAATGGTGATGTTGATTCGATGGCTGAAGTGCACTGGCGTATTGCTATTCCGTTAACAATTCCCCTGTTAACCCTTATTGCTGTGCCATTGGCACGCGTGAATCCACGCCAAGGAAAATTCGCCAAACTATTCCCTGCAATCATGCTGTTCTTGGGCTATTACGTGATGTTAATGGCTGGACGCAGTGCGCTCGAAGATGAAGTTATTCCAATGAAATTTGGTTTATGGTGGATTCACATTTCTGCCTTTGTTTTAGGGCTGGCGTTATTGATGAAAGAACGCGAAGTGGGGGTATTCCTGCGGATGCATTTGTCCCGAAGTAAAAATAAAGGGGCACATGCGTAATGAATATTTTAGATAGATATATTGCTAAAAATATCGCGACCACAATGGCATTTTGTCTACTTATTTTGGTAGGACTCAGCTCAATGCTTAAATTTGTTGAGCAATTGAAGTCGGTAGGGCAAGGCAGTTATTCGATGTTTGATGCGGCTATTTACGTGTTGTATTTAGTACCGCGGGACGTTGAAATATTTTTTCCGATGGCAGCGCTGCTTGGGGCGTTAATTGGTCTTGGAATGATGGCCAGTAACAGTGAATTAGTCGTTATTCAAGCGGCTGGCATTTCAAAACTTCAAGTTATTATCTCTGTGATGAAAACTGCAATTCCACTGATGGTCTTGGTAATGGCTCTTGGTGAGTACGGCGCTCCATGGGCTGAACGTGAGGCAGTTAATAAGCGTACCCAAGAAATATCTGGTGGTAGTTTAATCAAAAGTGAGCAGGGATTATGGGCGAAAGATGGCCAAAATTTTGTTCATGTTAGTAAGGTTATTGAAACCGGTTTGTTAAATAAAGTGTCAATCTATCAGTTTGATGAAGACAGAAAATTACAAAGAATTACTAAGGCCGCCGTTGCTACTTTTAAGAAAGATCAGTGGCTGCTTGAGCAAGTTAATCAAACTGAATATAACGAAACATCGACATCGATAACTAATACTCCACAATTGCCATGGACGTCTAGTTTAACGCCTGACAAACTTGGTGTTGTAACAGTAAAACCTGAATCATTGTCGATTCAAGGATTAACGGATTACCTTGATTATTTAGAAGCGAACAAACAAGAAACGTCGGTTTACGATTTAGCATTATGGCGCAAGATAATGCAGCCCCTGACTGTTGCTGTGATGATGCTACTAGCACTTTCATTCGTTTTTGGGCCATTGCGAAGTGTGAGCATGGGCGCCCGATTGGTGATGGGGGTTATCACAGGTTTTGCTTTCCATTTAAGTAATGCAGCCTTTGGGCCTATTAGTCTGGTTTATCAAGTGCCCGCGATATTTGGCGCTGTAATACCTAGTATTCTATTTTTAGCCATCGCCGTTTATTTCTTAAATAAACGCACATAGTGGTCGTTTGAGCATCGTATGAAATACATTAATAACACTGATTTTACGCATTCTAACAAAGCCAAAGTTGGCGTGTTGCTAACCAATCTTGGAACACCAGATGCACCAACGCCCAGTGCATTGCGTCGCTACCTAAAAGAGTTTTTATCAGATCCTCGTGTTGTTGAGGCGCCGCGCCTTATTTGGTGGTTGGTACTTAATCTTGTCATTTTAACCATTCGTCCTCGTCGCTCTGCGGCGGCTTATAAAACGGTATGGACAGATGAAGGTTCGCCATTACTTATTCACACAAAAGCACAAGCAGAGAAAGTACGTGCCCAGTTAACTGATAAATATGGTGATGATGTCGTGGTTGAATTTGCCATGCGCTACGGCAATCCGTCCGTTGATTCTGTGATTGAAAGCATGCTTAAACAAGGTGTCACTAAGCTTGTCGTATTACCGTTATACCCACAATATAGTGCGACAACAACGGCATCGACATTTGATGCTATCGCTCAATCACTCACAAAACGCCGCGCTATTCCTGAACTACGTTTTATTAAAAACTACCACGACTTTCAGCCATATATCGATGCATTAGCCAATAAAATTGACAAGCATTGGCAACAACACGGCCGTGCTGACAAACTGATTTTTTCTTACCACGGTATTCCAAAGCGCTATCTAACTAATGGCGACCCATATCACTGTGAGTGTTATAAAACGTCACGTTTGGTGGCTGAAAAGCTAGGGCTAAATGAAGATGAATACATGACTACGTTCCAGTCTCGTTTTGGGCGTGAAGAGTGGTTGAAACCTTATACCTGTCTCTTATACACATCTCCGAGCCCACGAGACTAGGCATGATCTC
>CAJXRU010000076.1 GCA_913060565.1 uncultured Gammaproteobacteria bacterium
GCAATTGGTACACTTGGCGCTGCTTACTTGTTTATGCCTGCGGCAGAATACTTACCTGAAGGTGAAGAGCCAAAGGCGTTCTCAATGATGATCGCACCGCCAAGCTATAACTTAACAGCGATGAAAAAAATTGGTGAAGAACTTCGCACTGATTTCGACCAACACGTTAATGTCGCCAGCGATAAATTTGATAATGGCCAAACTGATATGCCACCCCTGAGTTATTACTCGATGTCTGTATCTGCTGGCAGTATCTGGCTGATGAGTCGCCCTGTCGACGCTGAAAATATTCAAGCAATGATGGACGCAATTACTAAGCGCTTTAGAAGCTACGACAAGATGCGCGCCTTCTCATCCCGTGGTTCTATTATCTCTAGTAATGATGGCGGTACCCGTGCAGTTGCGGTAGATATTTCTGGTCCTAACATTGTCGAGTTATATCAAGCGGCGGAAGCGGTTTATCAACAAGCAAATGTCGTTTTTGACAACCCTCAGATTAATTCGGAACCGGGCTCATTGAGTTTAGATCAACCGATGATTGAAGTGCATCCACGTTGGGAGCGTCTTGCCGAGCTTGGAATCAGCAATAGTGAATTAGGTTACGCCATTTCAGCGTACAGTGATGGTGCTTATGTCGATGAATTTATCCTTGGCGACGATAAAGTAGATATCTTTATGTTCTCTAACGCAGGTAATAAGCAAAACCTTGAGCAGTTGGCTAACTCAACTATTATGACGCCTGCGGGCAAAGTCATGCCATTGAACGCGTTAGCCGATATGCATGCCAGCTATTCAAGTGATAGCCTGCGCCGTATTGATGGTAATCGTACGGTGTCAGTTTATATTATTCCGCCACGTGAAGTTGCACTAGAAACCGCCGAAGAAATGGTGCGTACGCAGTTGATAACACAGTTACGTCAAAGCGGTAAGATCGCTCACGGTATTAACCTGACAATTAGCGGCGCGGCGGATCAATTGGAAGCGACTAAAGCATCGTTATCGTCGAACTTTATCGTTTCTATTGTACTAAGTTACCTGCTGCTAGTGGCCATTTTCACCCATTGGCGTTACCCGTTATTCATCTTAACGACTATTCCGTTAGGCATGGCTGGTGGCTTACTTGGCTTGATTGCCGTTAATGGCGTGAATAGTGGATTGGGACAACTCGGTTTATCGAGCTATCATCAGCCGCTCGATATGATCACCATGCTTGGCTTCTTAATCTTATTAGGTACGGTCGTAAATAACCCAATCTTAATTGTCGATCAAACACTGAAAAACCTCAAACAAGCAGGAACATCAGTGGTTGATGCCGTGAAAATGGCGGTTGAAAAACGCTTAATGCCAATTTTAATGTCAACATCAACGACAGTCTTTGGGTTAGCGCCGTTGGTGTTAATTCCGGGTGATGGTACCGAGCTTTATCGCGGTGTTGGTATCATTGTTCTAAGCGGAATTATCTTTTCCACCCTACTAACGTTGAGCTTTTTACCTGCGTTGTTGGTGAGTGTCATTAAAGAGAAGGATTAGAAAGAATTTGTCTTGTTAGTAAAAGGGCTGGCTACTCAGCCCTTTTTTATTTCTGCGTTATTCCAACATCTTGCCACATACTTCTTTGTATAACTTGGTTGCTACCATCGCTGTCATGCCATTGATGTCACGCTGTGGGTTATATTCCACGATATCAGCGCCAATAACAGGCACGTTGAGTGAGTGAATGACATCGAGAATTTGCCTCACGCTTAAGCCGCCTGGCTCGAAATGAGATACACCGGGGGCGTAGGCGGGATCTAGCGCGTCTAGATCGATAGATATATACACAGGTTCATTAATATTAATTTGTTCTGCACCTCGCCAGTTTGTCATTTCGTGGATTTCGACATTAAACTTTTTCGCTTGGTCGCGTTGATGTTGATTTAACGTACGGATCCCAATTTGCACCAAATGATTCGCCAGCTTGTTTTCCATGATGCGAGCGAACGGGCAGGCGTGTGATAGCGGATTATTGTCGAGAATATCGTATAAATCGGGGTGTGCATCAAAATGTAAAATAGTAAAACTGCCATGATATTTCGCCAGCGATTTAATAATGGGGTAAGTCACCGAATGATCGCCGCCAAAGGTGAGGGGCTTAGCGCCTTGTTTACCAATAGCATCTATCGCTGCTTCTAGATTATCGAAAGCTTTGCTGTCATCAGAGCAATCTACTTCACCAGCATCGACAATTCGCGGATTGTGATTGAGCTCTTGCCCTAGTTCTGTGCTGGAATTGGCTGAACCGCATTTCATCATTTCACGTATCGCCGCAGGCCCCTCTGCTGGACCGCGTAAATGGGATGAATGAGCGTCGAACGGCATATCTAATAGCGCGATGTCGTCATTTGAAAGTGGTTTATTGTCAGGTGTTTTCATAAAGAAGATCTCAAGTCGGTAAACTGAGATCTACTTTAAAGTGCCGATGGAATGACATCTACCGGCATAACGTTGGAATCACTGGCTAATTTTGGACAAAGTGACGGTTAGTAAAACGAAACTAACGCTGAAAATATGAATTGAGCACGATATTGGTGTCGGTTTGATTGATGCCATCAATAGTGCCAAAGTAAGCAAGTAACTCTTCGAGCTTTCCGACATTAGCGACACAAAGCTCAAGAAATAAATAACTTTCGCCGCTAATCGCTGCACATCGCGTAACTTGTGGCAGCTGCTGTAAGGTAGTGACAACCTCATCAAATGCCTTGGTATCGACACTTAAGGTTGCAATTACCGACAGCGCCGCGGGCTCGTCACTATGATGGTTAATTATCGCGGTATACCCTTTGATAATACCTTTATCTTGCAATCGACTTATACGCTCTTGCACTGTTGTTCGTGCTAAATGCACCTGCCGTGCTAATTCAGCAATGGACATCCGCGCATTTTGCGTCAGCAATGTCAGAATTTTTTTGTCTTTATCGTCTAGTTTCATAGCGTATTATTAATTGAACTTAAAATTGAGTTGATGAATAATTTACCGAGGCTTACGGGTCTATTACAACAGATTACCTTAGATACGTATTTATGAAAAAATTAATTATAAGCGGTTTACTCTCAAGTTTTTTATTAGCGATAACTCATATCGCTTATGCGACCCCGGAGGCGGTAAAGCCGAACGGCATGTTCTTTAATCGCTTTAGTGGTGGTTTTAGTGGCACTGAATGGTTTCAAACGTTTTATGTACCAGAAACTCAGCAATATCACATGGCTGATATTTTCGGTGGCGGCTTTCTTGGAGCTATTAGTGCTGATGGCAAAGTAATATTAGAGCAAGGACTTGGCAAAGGAGAGTTTAGTAACAGCGATCACTACGTCGTTAAACCAACCTTAGGCGGCACACAGTTTACCTTTGTGTGTAATCGTGCGCCTTTTACCGACAACAATTTCATATTAAAACTCGATAAACCGCACGCTGCTAATACTAAGTTATCAGGTCAATGGCGAGCGACTATTGAAGTTATTAATCCAGAAACTGGCGTCGCCAGTGATAAGAAAACTCAAGATATTACTGTTAATTCGAGTGGTATTACATTGCGCATTACTGACCTTCAAGGACAGTTTATACAAGGCGTATTTGCTAACAACAATACGGTGGCATTTCGCAAAGTAGTACCAGAGCCAAAGAAAGTTGGTTTTACCTCTTTTGAGGGCTCAGACGTTAACTTTGAACAAAACGTTTTAGGTCAAATTGAATTTACTGGAAACAATAAATTTAGTGGTATTTTCTTAATGCAAACTCGTACACCACTTGGCTCTCAAGAACAAAAAATGCTGCGTTACACAGCGTCGAGAAAGCCATTGCTTTAGATCAATATTCACATCGTTTGCTGGTGGTAAGTTATCCATAGAATCTATCTAAGGAGAGCACCACTATGAGCGCGATGTTTTTTATGCCATCAATTAATCTGATGGGAGAAGGCTGTGTAACACAAGCTGTAGACTTTATTACTGGGCAAGGATTTAAGAAATGTTTGGTAGTGAGTGACACCGTGCTAAATGACATCGGTGTAGTGAAAGGCTTCACTGATTTGCTTGATGCTGCTGATGTGCAGAGTGTGGTGTTTGATAAGGCGCAGCCAAATCCAACCGTGAGTAATGTTGAAGCGGGTGTCGAAGTACTTAAACAGCACGATTGTGATTTTATTGTTTCTCTGGGAGGAGGCTCTCCTCATGATTGCGCTAAAGGCATCGCGCTTGTGGCGACAAATGGCGGTGAGATTAGTGATTATGAAGGCGTCGACAAATCTGCCAATCCACAGCTGCCATTAATTGCTATTAACTCGACAGCCGGCACGGCGTCTGAAATGACCCGCTTTGCGATAATTACCGACGAAGTTCGTCACGTAAAAATGGCGATTGTCGATAAGCACACCACGCCAATTTTATCGGTGAACGATCCATCGATGATGACGGGTATGCCACCGCCATTAACTGCTGCAACAGGTATGGATGCACTAACGCATGCCATTGAGGCCTATGTTTCGACAGCGGCTACTCCATTAACTGATGCAGTTGCATTAAAAGCAATTACACTAATCAATGCTCATTTGCCGACAGCGGTTGAAAACGGTGACGATATCGAAGCTCGCGAACAAATGGCTTATGCACAGTTCATGGCGGGTATGGCATTTAACAATGCATCGCTCGGATACGTACATGCTATGGCACATCAACTCGGCGGTTTTTACGATTTACCACACGGCGTGTGTAATGCAGTGTTATTACCACATGTTCAGCGATATAACGCGCAAATTGCGCCGC
The DNA here is from genome assembly GCA_913060565.1 of uncultured Gammaproteobacteria bacterium. Lineage (GTDB taxonomy): Bacteria > Pseudomonadota > Gammaproteobacteria > Enterobacterales > Psychrobiaceae > Psychrobium. The sequence goes on from CAJXRU010000076.1 coordinate 4,798, forward strand.
AGCGATTAACTGACATTGCCCAAGCGTTGGGGGTGAATATCACAGGTTTATCCGTAGAGCAGGGTGCTGAATCGGCTATTGTTGCTATTGAACAGTTGGCCAATAAAGTAGGTATTCCTACTGGGTTGGAAGCGTTAGGTGTGCAGAAAAAAGACATCCCAACATTGGCAGACAATGCACTGAAGGATGTTTGTGGTTTAACTAACCCTAAACAAGCAACACACGAAGAGATTTGTACTATTTATCAAGCGGCCATGTAATAACGTACCAGCCAATAAAAAAGGAGCTTAATAGCTCCTTTTTTGTTGGATATCGCAGCGTCTTTATTTATAAAACGCTTCGATAGTACCTTTTACTTTAACTAATAGTGGGTTGCCACGGCGATCTAATGCTTTACCTGCCGCTACTTTTACCCAACCTTCGCTGATGCAGTACTCATCAACATCAAAACGTTCTTTGCCATTAACAGTGATGCCGATGTCTTGTTGGAAAACTTCTTCAACATAGTGCGGGCTACGTGGATTAACACACAGGCGATCTGGTAATGCTGGTAATGAATTTGTATCTGTCATGATGATGATCTTCAGTAAATAGAAAGGCTGCTATTTTAGGCAATAGTTGACAGTGTCTCAATAGCAAGCAGCTATTTTTATTATTTGTTTGCTGGCGGCGGTAAGAATATTGTCGCTGTTGCGCCTGCTGTTTCAAGATTATTTTCTAGCGTAAGCCGCCCGTTATGTTGTTCGATGATATTTTTACAGAGTCCTAAACCGATACCATGACCGTTTGATTTCGTTGTATAAAATGGAACAAATAAATTATCCATATTACTTATTCCTGCGCCATGATCCCTAATTACAATGACTACCTGACGAGATGCTTTCTGTTCGAAAATTTCTAACTCGATTGGTAGATTTGGTGAATCGAGACTGGCTTCCAGAGCATTTTTAATGAGATTAATTAGCACCTGCTTTAACAACATTGAATCGCCGTATAGATATTCGGTCTCATTGTTTACAACGATGTTTTTATCTGGAAATAGAGTAACGACACTATCCACAAAATGAGCGGCATTAACTATTGTTTTGTTGGTGATAAATCGTTTACTGATATTGCCATAACGATCAACAAACTCTTGCAGTGAATTACTTCTATCTAAAATTACTTGAAGTGCTTTTAGAGATGGCGATTGTTGTTCTTCCATTGAAATAAGCGATTGTGTCAGCGATTTTATGGGGGTTAGTGAATTATGAATTTCATGACTCAAAACGCGAATAATTTGTTGCCAAGATTTTTGTTGATTTGCTCTTAATAAATTTTCAACATTAGTTAAGATAACGAGATGAAATACATTGCTTTCTTCAATGAATTGACTGGATTTTAATTGCCATATTTTCTCCTGAAAAGGATCGGTAAAATGCCAACCCTTTTTAAAGGATAATCCTGATTTTTCACAATGAGCAAGACGCATCGTTTGCCATGGTTTTTCTATATATTGAGAAAAGGCGTTGTTGGCATGAGTTAACTGTTTTTGTTCGTTAAAGATTGCAATGGGCGCCTCAAGTTGTTCAATGAGGTGATAAATCAAAAGGTAATTTTGATTATACGTTTGTTTTCTCTGTTGTAGATCATCTGATAGCGCAGTGACTTCGTGCATTAATAGTTTGATGACGCCATCTTGATAATTATCTTTGAGCTGCAAACTGTAGTCTTCTAGTCGAATTGATTCCACCACATTGGTTAGGCTAAAAAAAGGTGACATCATTTGTTTATACAACGAAATAAATATTATGCTCAATGGGGTGAAAATCGCGATCAACAGCGTAATTTGTACCAGTGTGGCGAGTGACAATAAATGCATTATCCACAATGTAAGTACCAGCAGCACAGCCATCGTTATGGATAGAAACAAAGTTAACTGTTGTTCAATGGGTTTCTTCAGTCCTTTTGAAAAGTTAGTTTTTGATGTCATATTTTTCCATGCGACGATAGATAGCCGATTTACTAATACCGAGTAATTCAGCGGCTTCAGCCGTTTGCCCACTTGTTTTGCTAAGCGCTTGTCGCAAGAGGTTTCGTTCTGCAGCTTCTAGCGTTATAAAAGGTAAGTTTTCAGTACTGTTGTGAAGTGTCGTTGTACCTAGATTGATTGCGTCGGCCTTTATAACTGGATTGTCGCTAAACAATACAGCACGTTCCATGACATGACTTAGTTCTCGCACATTGCCGGGCCAAGAATAAGTGGTTAGTTTTTCTTTTATGTCGTCAGAAAGTGTAATATTTGCCAATCCATAACGTGAAGCGTGTTTGTTTGCAAAATAGTTGGCTAATGGCCATATATCGACGATGCGCTCTCTCAATGCTGGGACGTGAATTTCAATTGTATTGAGGCGATAAAACAAATCGGCTCGGAATTTTTCGTCATTGATTAATTGAGCAAAGCTTGCGTTGGATGCGCTGATTAATCTGACATTGGCTTTTTCAGTTATGTTAGAGCCAACCATTTCGTATTCATTAGACTCTAATACGCGAAGTAACTTAGCTTGTTGTGTGAGTGGAATATTCGCAATCTCGTCTAAAAAAAGAGTGCCTTGATTCGCCATTTCGAATCTACCGATGCGTGTTTCTTTCGCATCGGTAAATGCCCCTTTTTTATGGCCAAATAATTCACTTTCAAACAGTGACTCTGGAATAGCCCCCATATTCACCGTGACAAAACTTTGCTGACAACGAGTTGATAGCTGATGAATATAGGTGGCAATGCTAGATTTACCAGTGCCATTTTCTCCAGTTAATAAAATGGTAGCGTCTGTTTTCGCAATGCGCTCTATGTCTTGTTTTAGTTTTAACATGGCGCTTGAGCACCACATCAACTCACTGTTTTGTGACGTTTGTTGATGTTGACGTAGTCGCCTGTTTTGCCGTTTTAGATCCGTGACGTTGAGCTGTTGTTTTATAACTTGTAATAAACGCTGGTTGTCCCATGGCTTTTTAATAAAATCAGCTGCGCCTCTTTGCATGGCTTCTACAGCAATATCAACGCTAGACCAACCTGTCATAGCGACCACAGGGATAGTAATATCTAATCTTTCGAGTGTTGAAAGAAAGTCGATGCCTTCTTGTCCTGACGTGGTGTCATTGGAGAAATTCATATCCAAAAGCATTAAGTCGACGCTATGTTGATTAAGCATATCAAGTGCTTGCACTACTGATTCCGCTTCAAGTACTTGATAACCCTGATGACTTAGAAAAAAATTGGCGCTTAGGCGAACATCTGCCATGTCATCAATAATTAATAGGGTGTGAGTCATTATTTTTCCTTTCACTTGCTTATTCGCTGCGTAATGCTTTGATTGGATCTTGATTGATAATACTTTGTATCGGTACGAAACATGCGAAATATGAAACAGCTAACATGATTGGAATTACGCTAAAGATACTTAGATAGTTAACACTCAAATCAAAAGCAATGTATTGTTTAGCAATAAGAAAAATCGCCAAAGCAATCATCACACTGGTCAGCATACCAAAGATGACTGGCAGAATACTCTCTTTCATCACCATATTTCTGACATACTGCGTTTTTGCGCCTAGCGACAGATGAATACCTAACTCGTAGCGGCGCATCTGTGTGCTGTAATTTAACACGCCGTATATACCTGCGGCCGCCAATAATAACGATAATAAACTCAGTGCAATAGTTAATCCCGCTGTCAATTTGTGTCGATATACTAAATCGGCATGTTGTTGTTCATGGCTGATGATTTTCCTAATTCGCAACTTAGGATTGAGTGTTGTTAATAACGGCAGTAATTCTTCTCTCGTTAGTACTGCCCCTTGCGCTAATTTTATATCGAAACCAAAATCTTCAAAGGCGGCATAAGGCATGTAATATCGCTGATAACCAGAGTCGCTTTCCATGCCCGGTCGGTAGTAATCTTTTGCTATACCAACGACTTTAAGCGGTTGCGTTGCTTGGATCTGAAAAATTTTACCAATAGCGTCACCATCAGGTACAAGCGTTTTTGCTAGAGACTCACTAAGAATAATTTCACTGATGTTGTAGCGAGGATCTTTCTGCTCAGAGAATGTATTTCCCTTCACTATAGGTAATTCAATGACATCAAAGTAATTATGATCAACCATATTAAAGGCAAAGTTTCCTACCCGTTTACTATTGCGATTCTCTAAGCTCATTGAATTAGCCCCTTTAAAAATGACGGGGGCAATGCTTCTAGATACTTGGCGTACTTGAGGTAATTTTTCGATGGCTTGCTTAATGCTAAGCGTAAGTAGATTCATTTCGACCAAGCTCTCGGGCGAATAACTTGCCCCTTGAGGACGATCGATACGCAAATAGTAAACATCTTCAGAGTTATATCCCAAGGGATGGAGTGCTGTTGCTAGTGCCCGTTCCATAACGATGGCAGCGCCTGCCAATAGCAAGGTTGCCAGTGCAACTTGTATAGCAATTAGAAAGTCCCTAGTCTTTTTAGAAACCTGTAGACCACTGCCTTTGCCACTGCCCTGTAGTTGACCTTGTAGAGTGTTGTAATTAACGATGCGACTCGACAGTTTTGCAAAAATTATCGCTAACAGAGTTACGCTACATAACGTAAATAACAGGGTTGTGCCATCAATGCCTAACTCTGAAATTCGCGGTAATTGTCGAGCGGCCAGCTCTTCCAGCAAAACAAATCCCCAGGACGCTACAAGTAAACCAAGTGCTCCTGCAATAGCGCATAACATGAAACTTTCTGCGAACATCGCGATAAATAAGTCATTTGGCTTAGCGCCTAACGCCGCTTGAATCGCCATTGTTCGTTGCTTTTGAGCTGCCCTCGATAGAAATAAATTAGTGACATTAGTTGCGGCAATTAACAACAAACCGATGACACCGCAAAGTAATAAAAGAGCGACTTTTGAACTATCGCCAACGATAATCGATTTTAATGGAATGACGGAAGCACCAGCGGTATCACCTTGATCTACGTTTTCAGAGGCAATGAAATGCTTGTTTAACTGAGCACCTAATTGTGCGTTAGCTTGCGAAATCGATACGCTTGGTTTTAATAAACCTAATCCAGTAAGCGCACGAGTTTTTACGCTCCAATTATCGACATCTAATCCTTGGTAGTCCCACGGAACCCAAAAATCAGGAGCAGTATTATTGCGGATCGCAGGTGCAATGAACTGCTTATCTGTCACCCCAATTATTTTATAACTAACATGCCCTATCATCGTTTTTTTGCCGATGATATTCGGGTCACTTTGATACCACTTTTTCCATGTATCGAAATTTAACACGACAACGGCTTGATGCGTACCAATGCCTTCTTGAGGACTGATATATCGACCCAAATACATGCGAGGTTTTAATAGCTCAAAATACTCTGGCGTAACAAAGTTAATCAACGCATTTGGTTGCTCAGTGTGTTGGGCCACCAGTTGTTTCTCATCATAAACCAGTGCGAATTTTTCAAAAACTTGCTGTTTTTTATACCATAACAACATACCAGGAGCTGATTGAGCACCAGTAAATTGGCTACCAGTCGTGTCGGCATAAGATTGATGTGCAACCATCAAGTTATTGCTGTTGGGATAGGGGAGTGATTTTACAATGAGCACGTGGGTCAAACTAAAAATACAAATCAACGCACCTAACGTGACCGCTAACGTGCTGATGACGATTGATGAAAACCCTGGCACCTTTAACAGGATGGATTTTGCGAGAAAAAGCTCAAACTTAAAACTGCGTATAAAACGATTCATTTTGCCTCCTGCACAGCAGCGGCTAATGGTGTCGTAAATTGATATTCATCGGCTATCACACCATCTAACAAATGTAATTTTCTAGTGGCCATATCAGCATAGCGAGGATCATGTGTCACCATACAAATTGTCATACCGTCTTTATTTAACTGAGCGAGCATCGCCATGACCGCGTCGCCATTTTTAGAGTCCAAATTGCCTGTTGGTTCGTCCACCAATAAAACGGTTGGTTTACCGACCAAACCGCGAGCAATGGCAACACGTTGTTGTTGCCCGCCCGATAATTGATTCGGCTTGTGATCACAGCGATGAGACATATCTACCAGTGCCAGACTATCAAGTGCAGCTTGCTTAATGTCTGCATTAGATAACGCTGGCTCGCGGTACCTTAGTGGAAGCGCCACGTTTTCCAGCACGCTTAATTCGTCAATTAGATTAAATGCTTGAAACACAAAGCCTATATGCTGATTTCTTATTTCAGCTCGTTCATTAACACTCAAGTGGCTCACGTCGCTTTCACCAATGAGATATTGACCGGATGTTGGGCTGTCCAGTAGGCCTAATAACGATAATAGCGTTGATTTTCCACAGCCCGAAGGGCCGGAAATTGAAATATAGTCTTGATCGTAAATTGTTAAATCTACGCCTCGAAGTGCGTGGGTCTCGACACTCTCAGTCGCAAATACTTTTGTTAAGCGATTCATTTGAATAATCGCTTTAGTTGATCGTGATGTTGACTGAGTATTCATAAGTGTTGCGTTTTCATGAGTCATAGTGGCTTCTCAAGTATATAGAAATGAGTTTAATTAACCTAAATTGGTAAATTAATGTGTAATAACGATTGCTGTCGCATGATTCCAACGAGACATGTCAGACAAAATTAATCTGTCGTGCTCTGCCGCGCCGGAAATAATTTGAATGAACTCTCCACTTTCTTCGCCGTATTGCACTTGAATTTGTTCAGCGTGACGTTGCTGTTTGTCGGTACGAAAGAGGAGCGTTTGTTTGCCTTTACCCGCGTTTACGGGTTTCTTGATATACATTGCTGATGTGAGTGTGCCTGTCGATATCACGCCGTCTATATTGAGATCTGGCCGTGCATTGTTTGGGAGTTTTGATTGCAAAGTAACTTCAATAGTAATCATGCCTTGTTTCACTAACGGGTTGATTCTGTGTATTTTTCCTGCGATTGTTCCGCTTCGCGTACTAATCTTGACTGATTGTTGTAATGCCACTCGTTCGGCGTCAGTCTGTGAAATATTAAGCAGGGCGTACAAATTGTTAACGCTACCAACAAGTGCAATCTGTTCACCCAAAGCAACACTTTGTCCTAATTCAACAGATAGATTTTGTACTACACCGTCAATGCCCGCTTTTACTGTTAATCGGTCGAACTGCTCTTTAATTAAAGTGAGATCTTCTTTCTTTTGCGCAATGTTCCCTTGCTCAATAGATCTCTCTTGCTCATAAACTTCAATCAGTTGAGTTAACCGCTTAGATTCAATTGAAATACGGTTAGACAGCTGACGAAAATTGAGTTGTGACCGTTTAAAAGTCAACTCTGATATGACTCCTTGTTCCATCAGTTTTTCTTCGGCGCGCATCGTTAAATTTGCCAGTTCTATATCTGATTGGAGCTGCTCTTGGGTTGCTTGATGTGCCAATAACTCGCGTTTTTGTGAAAGTTGAATTTGTAAATATTTCGCTTTGGCGCGCTGCAAATCACGTTGCGCCGCTTTGACTTGCTGAGTAATGTCAGGGTTAGATAGTCGTGCAATAACACTGCCCTTGTGGACCAACGAGCCAGGCTTTAGTAAGACTTCTTCAACCGTTGCATTTGCCGGCGCTGTCAACAATCGCTGGTGGGTTGATTTCAACTTTCCATAGCCTTCAACTTCTAATTTAAGATCGCCGACCTTGATGGTATCAGTCCATATTTGACTACTGGCTACCCGCGCCGATGCTGAAGGCTGGGTAAAGCTCCATATGCTCGCGGTGATAACTAACGTAGCAGCAACAGCAAGCCATTTTTTCTTATGATCGTAGGGTGATTTAGCAGATGATTTTTTAATGTCCATAACGGGCTCCAGCATATTTTGAAATGCTAAGAGCAATGGGTGTGCCAAACTTTAAGTCTTTGTTATATAGGTATTATTAGTTTTGGTGTGGAATTTTAATTTTCGATATCATTATTGATATTTTCGATATCGATAATAAAGTTACGCAAGATCAGGGTCTGTTGATCTTTGGTGAAGGTTTTTGCAGCGAATTGTTCGGGTTTTATACAAGGCAGAGCCTGCGACGCTTAGTGGGCTAAGCTAGCAGGCGATAACGCCGTAGAAATCACGAACAAACGCTGTCCTCAGGATGCAATGACAAGACATTTTCACCGCGTTTATCGTCGCTCGCCTAGGTAAACTAGGCGTCGCTCCTCATGCCTTGTGAAAAAGCCTTGTCAGTTGCACAAAATTCATCCTCGAAAGATCAACAGACCCTAGTACTATAAAAAGGGGGGGAATATTTGGTAGCAAAAAATAGAAAGTCTTATTTAATGATGGCTATGAGAAGTACTAAGCCGCCATTAAATAAGACTCTCGTCTTATATTTTTTGCTTTTCGTTGATAAGAGCCTTTACCTTTCTTTGGTTTCACAACCTGCATTTTATATTGCTTTGATGTTACTAAAGCGGCCAGAAAATTATCTTGTATAACACCGCGTCCGATATCTGTTTCGTTGGTCTGCGTCTTTGCAACAGACTTTTTACTTTTAGCCATCACGGCCTCCTGTTAAATTAATTATATTGTTTTGATGTTTCTGAGAAGTAGTGATTATAACAACTCGATTATAAATCAACAAAGTTCGCGAGTTATGAAGTGAGATAAATATCTTTTTGTGTGCACTAGAAGAAATAAGCTGATAACAGAAGGAACGAAAATATGACTAAGCCAACACTCATTATTATCCACGGTATGGGGACTCATACTGCTGAATCATTTAAAGAAGAAGTAGTGAGTTCAATCAATGCAGCGTATGCAACATATCCCTCATTTGTAGGAAGAAATATAGAAGAAATAGTCGATATCGTTTCTGTTTCTTATGATGATATATTTGAAGAATATCGAACAAAAGTTGCTGAAGATTCTACAAATATTTCCAGTATTTTATCTGCAATTACGCCCGCGACAAACCTATCAAATTTAGTTAACTTTATGACTGATTTTACAACCAATTTTTCGGAAGATAGCCTGTTCTATACGCATTGGTTAGATGTATTGCTATACAGGTTTACAACGTTGGGTGAGGAGGTCAGAATCAGAATTGGTAAGGCAGTTAATGAGCAAATTATTAATAAAGGCGCCAGTTTTGTGCATATATTAGGGCACTCGCTTGGTACTGCTGTATTACATGATGCACTCGCGAGTCGCTATTTAGAAGGGTACGAATTAGGAGAAACCACCGACGCTTTGAGTCCTTCAATGCACAAACTTAAGAGTGTTCATATGATGGCTAACGTCGGTCGAGTACTTGAAACGATTCCCAAACTTAATTCTTCCATTGTGAGACCACTGACTGGATGTACATCATATTATCGTGAATATCGACATCGTTTTGATCCATTTACTTGGGTAAAACCGTTTAATCCTGTTGGTGCTCCTTGGTCTCCTAATGAGTATGTGCTGACTAAAATCGATAAAGTCACTCAAATTGATACTCATGACATTAAACATTATCTCCGAAACCCTCACGTTCATCGAATGTTATTGTCATTTGTAGATTCTGAGTTTTGTCCTACGGACAACGATGTTGAAGTGGCAGAGGAAGCGTTCTTAGATGAGACAGTGTCTGAGAAATACGTACAACTCATAGAATACAAAGATCAGGTTGAGTTAAATAACGCTGATTCTGTAATTAATTTCGTCGATGCCGTTATCGCGTTCAAAGCCTATGTTAACTCGTTAGGTGATGAGTTTATAGGTGAATAATTAAGGAGAAGGTCATGAGTATTTTTTTAAAAAAATCGTTGTGCTTGAAATTTACTTCTTTGGTGCTGTTATTGATGATTAGCACGGCTAATGCCAATGAAAAACAAAACAAATTGTGTATTGAATCTCCTTTGAAAGAGGCAAGTTTTTTTCCAATATTTAAAGATCGGGCGAATCAATTAAGAGCTGATTATTGCACTCAAAAAAAGACTGTTTTTGAGATACAAGATGCTATCTACACGGCTGCGAAGAACAGCTTAACTGGTTTTAAAAAGCTTAATACAAAGGATAATAAATTATTCGATGTGCAAGCCTTAGCTAAGAACCTTGAAATGTCCAGTATATCCATGTCAGGACTTGGTAATTTTGTTTATCAGGATATATTTGGAAGCTCGAAAATAGACGTAAACTTTGACAAAGGAGCAGCTATATCCATAGACAAAAGTGCCTGTACTACGCAAGTTCAGCGTTTGTTTAATAAAGGGACTTGTATAACTTTCCTTAAGGAATACCATGAAATTTATAATTTTGCCCACCAGACACTAGCGTCTCGTCCAGCTACGCTAGCATTGCAGGAATTACAGAAAATTGAATCTGAATGGGAGCAATACTCAGAGAACGGGCGCTCGCAAATGCCATGGGAGATGTGGCTAAATTACGAAACATGGAAATCGAGTCGAATAGCAGGTCATTTTACTCCACCACCTAAGCATCAATGGATTTTGTTACACCCGAATATTGTTATTGAAAACGTTTCAGATGCCATTGGCGGCGAAGAAACCCAACAAGCATTGATGATCGAAGTTGTTGGCTATAATCGTTGGGAAAATGACAAATGGTATCAACCATCGGGAATCTCATTAGTGTCATTGTATGCAAATCGTAGTCAAGTGAAAGATTGGGGGCATGGTATCGCATTGCATTTTGGTAATGACTTAACTATTGGGTACAGTCGTCATGATGATGATAATGGCTTGTTTATTTCGGTCGATTTATGGAAGCTTTTTAGTGATAAGAAAACGACATTGGAGAACGTAAGAGACAGACGTTAGTTGGCCCCATGTTGAACCTACATTGAGAATTATCTGTATCGTCGCGGATAATTCTCTTAAATTGTAGAGTGTTGATAATTGCTTATTACGATGCTTTCTTCACGCAGCTCATAATCCACTGTTTCATTTGCGATTCGTTTAATCCGCCAGAAACTCGATCAACTTCCTGTCCCTTGTAGAAGAAAATCAACGTCGGTAAGCTGCGAATTCCAGCATCAGCCGATACTTGCTGTGCTTGTTCAGTGTCGACTTTGGCGAATAAAAATGACGGGGTAGCCGCTGCTACCTTGCTATAAACAGGTGCCATGTTTTGGCAAGGGCCACACCAACCTGCCCAAAAATCAACGATGACTGGCAAGTCATTACGTTCAATAAAAGGATAAAACGTATTGGCTGTTAGTGCCGTTGGTTGTGGTGAATAAATGTTTTTCTGACATTTACCACACTTGCCGCTGGTGTGGTCTTTATCATCGGGGATTCGGTTAGTGGTAAAACAGTTTGCGCAGACGATGTTCATAATTTTATTTCGCTAAATAATTTTCAGAGATATTAACAGGTTTGATTTCGGTGATGAAAGTAAATTTTAAAATCACAGTTTTGAGTAAATTGTTAGCTGCATAAGTATTTGTAAAATAAATATAAAATGTTACATTGAAATGAAATTTAGTGCTGAAACTAAGGATGGTTTATGAAAATAATGATTATTGGTGGTTATGGGGTCTTTGGTGGTCGACTCGTCGAGTTACTGGCAGATATTTGCGACCTAGAGCTTATCATTTGCGGGCGCAGTTTATCTAAAGCACAGGCATATTACGAAGCGTTTGAAGGAAAGGCCAGCGTCCAACCATTACAGCTTGATCGCAATGGAATTTCAGCGGAGCTTTCGAGATTGCAACCACAGATAGTCGTTGATGCGTCTGGGCCGTTTCAAAACTATGGCGGTGATTGTTACAGCGTTATAAAAGCGTGTATCAACCAAAAGGTTAACTATCTCGATTTCGCCGATGCCGCAGACTTTGTTTATGGCGTATCACAATTTAATGAACAAGCTAAATCAGCAGGTATTTTTGTTCTTTCAGGTGTGAGTAGTTTTCCTGTTCTCACGGCCGCTGTTTTACGAAAAATGGCACTGACCATGGATGTTAAGACAGTTCATGGCGGCATTGCACCATCAGTTTATGCGGGGGTTGGTTTAAACGTAATGAAAGCGGTGCTCAGTTATGCGGGAGAGCCTGTCAAACTGCAACGCGCTGGTGAAATAGGTTTCGGTATTGGCCTTGCTGAAAGTATGAGATACACCGTTGCTGTGCCTGGAAAATTACCCCTAAGAAATATTAGATTCTCACTCGTTGACGTCCCTGATTTACAAATAATTCCGCCTGAACAACCAACGTTAACTGATATTTGGATGGGAGCTGGCCCCGTTCCTGAAACGCTACACCGAATTCTTAACCTGTTAGCTAAGGCGCGTTCACGCTTTAAACTTCCCTCACTAGTACCATTTTCTAAACTGTTTTATACCGTGCTGAATTTAGTTAAGTTTGGTGAACACCGCGGCGGCATGTTTGTTCATGCCAAAGGTATTTCAAAGGGTGAGACAATAGAGCAAAGCTGGCACTTATTGGCAGAAGGAGATGACGGCCCTTATATCCCATCAATGACCATTGAAGCCATTATTAGAAAGAGCCTTTCAGGGCAATATCCTGATATTGGGGCGAGATCGGGAGCTAATGCACTTGAGCTTGAAGACTATGATCAATTGTTCTCATCACGAGAAATCTATACTGAGTTTAGACAGTGCGATGATTCACCGTTTATCTTTCAACATGTATTAGGCGTAGCTTACGCCACTTTGCCAGCCAAAGTTCAAGCGTTTCATAAAACGACTGAAGCTAGCCAATGGCGCGGTCAAGCGAAAGTAAAACGTGGCAATGGTATGCTCGTTAACATGATTTGTGCGTGCTTTGGTTTTCCACAAGCCGCAGATAATGTACCTGTTATCGTTTCAATTTCACCCGATGAAAAGGGTGAACATTGGATACGTAACTTTGACGGCAAAGCGTTTTCATCAAAACAGCGCCGCGGTGTCGCAAAGAATGAGTTTTTACTAGTCGAAAGTTTTGGCGTGTTAGATTTTTCAGTGGCATTAGTTATCGAAGGCGACCGATTGTATTTTGTTCCCAGAGCGTGGTCGTGTTTTGGCATACCGCTACCTAAGTTTTTATTGCCTAAAGGACGCAGTTACGAAACAGAAAAAGACGGAATGTTCTGTTTTAATGTTGAATTGGCCGCCCCAATAATTGGACTAATAGTGTCTTACGAAGGCAATCTTGAACGGGTGAATGATATGGTGAACATATGAAAACCTTTGGTATTGACTGAGCTACATTTAAATTAATTTGATGGAATAGTTAGATAATTTTGGCGCATTTCGGTTTATCATGCCCCTTAAAATTATTGAGAGAACGCGGTAATGAAAAGCATTGATTTATTTATTGAACGTTGGATTGGCAGACAAACTATGGTGCAGATATCGCCTCAAGATCTAGAGGATCTAGAAGGTAAGTTAAATCATAAATTACCCTGCGCCTATAAATACCTACTCACCACTTACGGATTGATTCATACGCCAAATGTAATGAATCAAAGTTGTGATCTGTCAGTAAATATTGAAAACGTTAAAGATTTTTTGAATGTAGACGATGTTTATGAGTTATCCAAGCTTTATCAAATGAGCGGCATGCCACAAGGGCATGTGGTGTTTGCGTCAGACTGCAACGGCAATATGTTTTGCTTTAAATCAGCTGAGTGCGAACAAGCCAATCAGGATATTCCCGTTTGGTATTATGACCGACATAACGCAGCTGTTACTCAAACTTCAGACTCATTTATTACCTGGTTAAATGGATTTAATAGTCATTAATTATTGGTTGATGGCGCTATTAGCGACATTAAAATACCTAAACAAGCCAAGAAAATCAGTAACGCGATTGGCGCTATAGTCAGTTTAAAACCTAAACCTCGACTCGCAGGATTAGTGACATAAGCGCGCCAATAAATAAGGCGGCCAATAAGATATACAGTGCCTAAACTGGCTATTAACACTGGCGGCCAATACTTTGATGTAATGAATAGAGCTGGCATAAAAGCCACTAACATTTCCAATGTATTCATTTGTACGCGATACATGCGTTCAAAGCCTTCATCGCCAGTGACTTTAGGGCCTTTAAGCCCTGATTTTCTTCTTTCGAGTCCTACCATGGCGCCAAAGAATAAAAATTGAAATACGGCGGCTATCGCGACAAGTTCTACATATTGCATTTGAATGTCCGTCTCTTGTTTATGTTAAGGGGTAAATTACCTTAAAAGTGTTTATAAATTAATGGCTAAAATAATTATGTGCAAGGTTTATCGTATTGGCAGTAGCGCTAAAATATCTAAATTTAACCTGACCCTAATTATTACAAACCGAGTCAATTAGTTACCATCTTTGTGATTTTCGTAATGAATTAAGAGTTAAGCTACCGTTTGCTATTTAGTTATTCCTAAATTTGGTTATTATGACGTCACTTAAAACTTATTGTTATTTCCATCTTCATCGTGAAGCGACAGGACTTTTGATACTCCAATGGTAAAACGCAGCATCATTTTAAATACCGATTCTTACAAAGCATCGCATTACCTCCAATACCCACAGGGTACAACGCACATTTCGAGCTACATTGAAGCGCGAGGGGGCAAGTTTAAACAAGCGGTGTTTTTTGGGCTGCAAATGTTTATCAAAGAATATTTGAGCAAGCCAATCACGCATGACGATGTTGATGAAGCCAAGTTAATTATTACTGCCCATGGCTTACCATTTAACGAAGACGGCTGGCGTCATATTGTCGATGTGCATCAAGGTTATTTACCCATAGAAATCCAAGCGATTCCAGAAGGCACTGTGATCCCCGTGCTAAATGCGATGGTGCAAGTTGTTAATACCGATCCTAAGTGCGCATGGTTAACAAGCTATGTTGAAACGGCGCTGCTACGCGCTGTGTGGTATCCAACATCTGTTGCCACCGTGTCTTGGCATTGTCGCCAAGTGATTGCCCGCTACATGGCAGAAACCTGTGATTCATTAGACGGCATCGACTTTAAACTACACGATTTTGGCGCACGTGGTGCCACCACCGAAGAAGCCGCTGCTATTGGCGGCGCAGCACATCTAGTTAACTTTATGGGTACAGATACCATTAGTGCTATCGTTGCTGCGAGACAATATTACAATGCTGAAATGGCAGGTTTTTCTATTCCAGCCTCTGAGCACAGCACCATCACAGCGTGGGGACGCGACAACGAGGCGCAGGCTTACGCCAACATGCTCGACCAATTCTCTGGTGAAGGCAAGCTGGTGGCGGTTGTTAGTGATTCTTACGACTTATGGCACGCCATTGATAATATCTGGGGTGACGAATTAAAAGAGCGCGTTGAGAATACTGGCGGCACCTTAGTTGTACGTCCAGACAGCGGCGAGCCGGTGGCTATTGTTACTGAAACCATTGAACGCTTAATGGCGAAATTTGGCCACACAGTGAATGACAAAGACTATCGTGTATTACCAAGCTGTATTCGAGTAATTCAAGGTGATGGCATTTCTCAACAAACCATTGAAGCCATTTTAGAAGCCATGAAACAGGCAGGGTTAAGCGCCGACAACATCGCTTTCGGCATGGGCGGCGAGCTACTACAAAAAGTGAATCGCGATACTTTAAAGTTTGCCATGAAAGCCTCAGCTGTCACCATCGACGGCACAATGCATGATGTCTACAAAGACCCAATCACCGACAGCGGTAAACGCTCTAAAAAAGGCATTTTAGCGGTGATTAAAGACGATAATGGGAATTTCCAAACTATTCGCCACCAAGACTTGGGTGAACGTCAAAACTTACTACAGACTGTGTTTAAAAACGGTGAATTAGTGAGAGAGGTTAGCTTTGATGAAATTAAAGGCAATGCATTGGTTAACTGAGTTTAACTACTTAGCTCACTCGGGTAAGGTCATAGGGTTAGTGAATGTACATTGACTCAGAATTTAATTTTAACCTGACCCTGAGGTATCCCCACGAATTTAAAAGTCATAGTTCGCAACTTCGATCAAGGAGTGAATCTTCGCCATTGCCTGCTTAAGTTGATAACTGAATATCTTTAACCTTCGGTGAGCTATAACCCTTAATCCTATGAAATGGTATGACAATACGCGTCTATTTTTGACCGTATTAGCTTGATATTGAAAGTGTTGTCTCGCCAGTACTATAGCCATACCAAGAACTATCAGTACCAAACTTGCGACTACATTTAAGAAAAGTAAAACAGCTAGTCGTGCCAGTTTGTAGCTCTGACTCGCGTTGTACCCCAACCCAAATGTTGAAGATTTCATGTCGCGAAACCCTTCTTCAATTTGCATTCTTGTTCTATAAATTGCGACCACTCT
>CAJXRU010000077.1 GCA_913060565.1 uncultured Gammaproteobacteria bacterium
ATCTACACTATCCTCTTCGTCGGCAGCGTCAGATGTGTATAAGAGACAGGTAATGCACCGAAGCCAAAGCCTGCTCCTTGACGTTCTTGCTTGTAATTAATTGAATCTTCTTCAACGACCTTACACGCTTCACCATCAGTCGGTTTTAGGATTACTGCTCGTGGGATCTGTTCAGTAATAGGCTCACCACTTGCATTTGTATCAAATACTGGATCACCATTTGAATCTACGACTAGTTCTTCAACAGCACCTTCCGTTGTTGATGTCACTTCATTGCCTTTATCATCAACCCAACGCGTTTTTACACGTGGCAGTGTAACCAATGCAGTCGCAATGATTGTCCCATCTTCGGCAATTTTAGACGCATCAACAACAGTAATATCCGCATCGTAGCTAATCTTTTGCTCATTACCGCCTGTCGCTTCAACTTGGTATTTCTTCCAATCAGTACCAGTCTTTATATAGCCTTTTGATTCACACGTTAACAAATCATTAATATCATTGAACGATTGATCACTATGCTCGTAAATAAAACCATGAGTACGACGACCAAAATCAACTTTTTGGCTATCTACTTCAATCGAACCAACAACTTGATTCTTATCATTAATGCTCTTAGCATTTGATGCAAAGTCTGATTCTTTAGTTGAAAAGTCATTTGGAAAGGTTAACGTAATGTCTTCACTCATCGCATCATAAACGAAGAATTTTTTACGGTAGAAACCACTAATACTCTTTTCCATAAAACCAACAACCAAGTTATTGTCGTTGATTGCATTTGCGCTCGAATAACGCCAGCTATCTTCGCTATGATCCATTAAGTCAACAACTTTTCCATCTTTGAATACTGTTGCAACGTCAAGACGGTAGCGAAACTCTTTCTTCTGATCTCGAAATGTCTTACTGCGTCCAACCGCGATGCCGTTGTTATTAACATCTAACGCGATACTGTTATACGAATCAGCATCTGTATCACTGATAGGTGATGTTAAAATACCTAAATCTTTAGGGTTAGTTAGTTCGCCATTGTTGTATTCCCAACTAAACGCATGAAGATAATATTGAACAGCTGTATTTCTGCGACTTCCATCGGTAAAACCCGCGGCACAGACTTGTAATGGAATAGCGTCTTTATAAGTATCTAAACAATTACTATCGATTCTTGTTTTCGAATCATGCTCAATACCCGTACTGGCGTAGCCAACAACTAAGCCATTATCGTTAATTGCTGTAATGCCACTTAAACCACCATAGGTTGAAAATTCAGGCTCGAATGTTTTGATAACACCGTTATTAATAACCATCGCACGCTGTGAATAGTCATAAACATAAAATGGATCATCTTTATTCGAGTTATCATCTGATTGATCAGGATCATCTACCGCATACGCTGCAGAACTCGTTGTACCAACGATGACTCCAGTATCTGATACATCAAATGCAAACGAATCTATCGTAGACACTTCACGCCCGTCTCGTGTAATCGTTTCATCGAAGATTTTAATAAACGCAGGAAGATTATTGGTATCAAACTCAAAAACAGAGTTATTTGATTGTGGAATTAACTTAACAACACGTGTTGGATTAATACTACTGTTAGATGCATTAGTTGCTAACTGTGTTAACGACACATCCACGCGATTATTATTAAGTCGATCTTGGTCATCGTCGCTTAACAGCGGTGCAAAGGTACCTGAGGCACCACCTAACACATCACCGCTATTATTTAGAGTCGCACCAAAACCACTACGACTATTGTTAATGGTGCCATTAACTTTATAAAATTCATCAATATTTTCAATTTTGTAAACAGTGGCAGCTTGGGCGCCAAAACTAGCAGCGAGTGCGATGGCGAGTACTGTAGGTTGTAACTTTTTGTTCATTATTGTTCCTGTTACCTGCAAAACGTCTAACATTCAATAATATGTTGTAGTCGTATGCTAACTTCTCGATTTAATGCAAGGCATTATTCACTTGAATGCGCCTTGATGCAATTAAACTTATGTTTTTATTTGTAAACGCTCATGAAACCGCGATTACATCATTGACCTAGTAAAGACTCGCAACCTTATAAAAGGTTCATCTTAATCTTCAAAACTTGCCAAATATTCCCAACGTTCTAGTGCTTGCTCAAGTTCGTCATTGAGCTGCGCCAATTTATCAATCACTGGTTGTGTTTCAGTCGCAGGTTTCATAAAGAATTCGTTGTCAGCCATTTTACTTTCTACTTCACCGATCTCAGTTTCAATAGACTCCATACGATCGGGCAATTGATCTAACTCACGCTGATCTTTATAACTTAGTTTTTTCGCGGCTTTTTCGGGTACTTTCTCAACAACTTGTTCAACTTGAGCTTGCTGCTTAGCAATAATATCGGCTTCGTGAGCTTCAGGATCAAATAATGACGCCCCCTGATTAACGGCATCTTGGAAGCCACCAACAAACTCAGTCATATTACCGTTCGCACCAAACCACCAGCTAGACGTAACGGTATTATCGATAAACTCACGGTCATGACTCACCAATAATAACGTGCCATCATATTGATGCACTAACGATTCTAATAATTCTAGTGTCTCAATATCTAGATCATTGGTTGGCTCATCAAGTACTAGTAAGTTGTTTGGTTTTAAGAAAAGTTTTGCCAATAACAAACGATTCTTTTCACCACCAGATAAGGCGCGAACTGGTGTTCTTGCGCGCTCTGGTGAGAATAAAAAGTCTTGTAGATATCCCAATACGTGACGTGTGCGTCCGTTATGCTCTACATCATCTTTACCATCGCCGACATTTTCTTGAACTGTTTTATCCAAATCAAGTGCGGCACGATGTTGGTCAAAATACGCGACATCTAGCAAAGTACCCGTCTTAATTTCGCCACTTTGCGCTGTTAGTGTTCCTAATAGCATTTTAAGCAATGTTGATTTACCACAGCCATTTGGGCCAATCAATGCAATGCGGTCGCCACGTATCACTTGGCTGGTAAAATTATTAACAATCTGTTTTGTCTCGAACGCATAACTGATATTGTCAATTTCAAATACTAATTTGCCTGACTTAGAAGTACTAGCCAATGACATTTTAGCCTTGCCAACGACTTCAGTACGAGCTTTGCGCTCACGGCGTAATTGTTCAAGCGCTCGAACGCGGCCTTCGTTGCGGGTACGGCGAGCCTTAATACCCTGTCTTACCCAGACTTCTTCTTGTGCTAAACGCTTGTCAAACAAAGCGTTCTGTTCTTGTTCGACTCGTAATGCTTCTTCTTTTGCAACCAGATATTCTTCATAACCACCAGGCCATGAACTTAACTTACCACGATCAAGATCGATAATACGGGTTGCCATGCTGCGAATAAACGCCCTGTCATGACTAATAAATACAATAGCGCCACGAAAATCTAATAGCACTTTCTCAAGCCATGCTATCGCATTTAAATCCAAGTGATTGGTTGGTTCATCAAGTAACAATACATCAGGTTGCTGTACTAATGCTTTAGCCAGCGCCGCTTTACGTAACCAACCACCTGAGAGTTCACTCAGTTGCTTGTCTGCGGGTAATGACAACTGCTCAAGCACGGTATTTATTCGAGTTTCAAACAGCCAGGCATCATTATCATCCATTTGAGCTTGCAGTTTTGCAAGTTTGTCCATTACCGCGTCAGAATAATTTGTTTCTAACTCAAGCAATACATGATGATATTTTGCAATTAGCTCACCGACATGAGCGATGCCTGATGATACAAAATCAAACACACTCATTTGTGCTTTTTCCGGAGGGTCTTGTTCTAATCGCGCAACAACAATCTCATTGTTGTAACGTAATTCACCGCCATCTAAATCCATTTGTCTGGCGACAATCTTCATCAATGTTGATTTACCCGTACCATTCTTTCCAACTAAACAAACGCGTTCATTAGCGTTAACTTGAAAATCTGCTTTATCGAGAATGACATGGGTACCAAACGCCAATTGTGCACTACTTAAACGTATTAACATGAACTACCTAAAAATGTTTTTAACTCGCTTAGCTCAAACGGCCAACCGAGTTCTTGAGTATTATTATTGAGCACAACGGGAATTCGTGTGCCATATTTTTCAACTAACGATGGGTCGTCAATGATGTCGACAATCTCAAACGGATACGCCAATTGCTCGAGTTGCTGCTGTGCAAGTTCGCATAAATGGCATCCATCAGTTGAGTATAAAATTACCGGACTCATAAACGCGTAATTTCCCAGCAATTATGAATTTTCGGATTGCCTTTAAAGTCACGTGGTATCGTATGTTCAGTCACTTCTTGAGCTTGTAAACCGATGCCTTTGATATCACGATGATTCATTTTAAATTGACGCGAATTATTCGAGAAAATAATTAAACCATCTGGACGTAAAATACGCTTTAGCGCTTTAATAAGCTCAACGTGGTCGCGATTAACGTCAAACGATTGATCCATACGTTTTGAATTAGAGAACGTTGGTGGATCAATAAAGATCAAATCATAATCATTCTGACAATGTTTAAGCCAGTTTAAACAATCCATTTGAATAAAGTTGTATTGGTCGCCATGCAAATTATTGAGTTTGAAGTTCTCTTTTGCCCAATCAAGATACGTGCGTGACATATCAACACTGGTTGTCGATTTAGCACCGCCTAACGCCGCATGAACTGACGCCGTGCCGGTGTAACAAAAGAGATTTAGAAAATCCATGCCTTCGCTTAGTTCGCCCAATTTACGGCGCGTTAAACGATGATCTAAAAACAAACCATTGTCTAAATAATCAGAACTGTTAATCAAAAACTTCGCATTATATTCTTGAACAGCAAATTTACTCTTTTGCTCGTTAATCTTCTCATACTGATTTTCGCCCTTTTTCACTTCACGGACTTTATAAATCAAATCATCACTATCGATGTCAAATAAATGATCCAGCACAATAAAGGCTTCGATTAAACGGCGCAGCGTTTTTGACGGATCCATATATTTTGGCGCAGCATATTCTTGGACAATCCACTGTTTACCATAACGGTCAATCGCTAAGTTGTAATCGGGTAAATCAGCATCGTATAGGCGATACGCTTCAATTCCTTCGCTTTTAGCCCACTTGCTTAAGGCTTTATTATTTTTCAGCATGCGATTAGCAAAAGGTTCAGCTTGTTTAGACACCGATTTTAACGCGCCATCACCAATAGAATAATTCGCAAGCAACGCTTCTAACTGTCCGTTAAATAACTTGTATTTATGATCGGGGGCTAACCTAATGGCGGTAAGTAGCTCAATAGACGAACTAAATACGCTAAGCTCCCAACCATTAAATTTAGCTTTAACGGCTTTAGCAAAACCGTGATAAATAAAGATTAGCGGTAATAACTCACCTAGACGCTCCCCGTATGGTGGGTTTGTCACTATGTGACCTTTTTGATTGCCAAATGGCGGCTTGATTTCAAGCGCATTACCGACTTCAAAGCTCACTAAATGCTCAACACCAGCGCGGCGAGCATTATCGCGCGCGATATTTAAAACACCATAGTCCATATCACTGCCACGAATGCACAATTGTTTGCGTGATTTGCTTTCATCGGCCTTGACTTGGGCATCATGCTTAATTTCTTGCCAAACTTCTGGTTTAAACGCCTTTAGTGATTCAAATGAGAAACGTTCTCGCGTTAATGACGGTGCAATATTGGCTGCCATTAACGCCGCTTCGATAGCCAAGGTGCCACTACCACAGAACGGGTCGAAAAATGGCTTATTGATTTCCCAACCGCTACGCATAATCAACGCGGCTGCTAAGTTTTCACGTAATGGCGCTTCGCCAGCATTGGTACGGTAACCGCGTTGCTGTAATGAACGACCTGAAAAATTGATTGCTAGGGTAAGTTTGTTATTGACCATGCGACATTCAATGCGAATATTGGCGCTTTGTTTGTCAACATTAGGACGGTCGAAACCGCTATCTCGGAATTTATCTACAATCGCATCTTTAGCTTTTAGCGCGCCAAATTGGGTATTATTGATGAAACCATTGGTGCCTGAGAACTCAACTGCGATGCTTTGCGTATTATCAAAATAAGCATGCCAATTGACACGATATACAACATCATACACATCTTGGGTGCTATGAACTTCGTCAGTGTGGATGGATAATAAGATACGGCTGGCTAAACGAGACCATAAACAGATGGTATAAGCCTCTGCTAAATTCGCCTTAAAGCGAACACCAGCAAGCGACTCTCTTACCTCTACCCCGCCTAGCTCTTCAATCTCTTTAACTAGTAGGTATTCAAGCCCTTTAGGGCAAGCAGCGAAGTATGGCAACATAATGGTAGTCTCGGTGTTCTATAAAGCGCGCAATTATACGTGCTTTCCGACACTAATACATTAGCTGCGTGCAATAACTTGATATCACAGACATAAAAAAACGCCTAGCAATGAGAGAGTTGCTAGGCGTTTGTACTATTTATTCGGGATGAATGATCGACGATTTAATTAACCACGGAAATAACGCTGCTCAACAAATGGCATTTTTTCAATACGCATCGGTAATTTTTTACCACGCACATCGGAAAAGATTTCGTTATCTAACACAGCGTATTCTTTAGCAACATATCCCATTGCAACTGGTGCTCCACGCGTAGGACCGGCAGTGCCACTAGTGACGATTCCAATTTTATCGCCGTCGCTATTGAATAATTCAGCGCCTTCACGCACTGGAGCTTTACCTAAGCCAAGCATGCCAATACGTTTACGTGAAACATCTTTAGTGGCAATTTGATCAAGAATAATAGCAGCGCCAGGGAAACCACCAGCGCGTTCACCGTCGCTGCGGCGAACTTTACTGATGGCCCATAACAGACTTGCTTCAACTGGCGTTGTTGTCGAGTCGATGTCATGGCCGTATAAGCACAAGCCAGATTCCAGTCTCAACGAGTCACGTGCGCCTAAACCAATCCACTCAACTTCATCTTGCGCTAACAATAAACGGGTTAAGCGTTCTGCATGCTCACCTGGCATTGAAATTTCAAAACCATCTTCGCCAGTATAACCAGCGCGGCCAACAATTACGTCAACGCCGTCAAAGTTAAGAACCCGTGAATCCATGAAGACCATATCAGCAGACTCAGGTACTAAACGTTCAAATACTTTTGCAGCTTGTGGACCTTGTAACGCAAGTAATGCGCGATCTTCCATGACTTCAATCTCTACTTGATCGCCAATATGCTGCTGTAAATGTGCAATATCTTGCGTTTTACATGCCGCATTAACGACAACAAATAGATGATCACCAAAATTACTAACCATTAAATCATCTTGTAATCCACCCTGCTCATTAGTAAATAACGCATAGCGCTGTTTACCCACTGGCAAATCAATAATATCTACAGGTACTAATGATTCGAGTGCTTTGGCAGCATTTTCACCATGAAGCTTAAGTTGTCCCATGTGCGACACATCAAATAACCCCGCAGCGTCACGTGTATGCAAATGTTCTTTCTTCACACCTAGCGTATATTGCACGGGCATATCGTAGCCTGCAAATGGCACCATTTTGGCGCCTGCTTCTAGATGTAAATCGTAACAAGGGGTTTTAAGTAATTGAGACATAGGAACTCCAATAACCGCCCATTGCTGGGCGGTTTTAATTGATTAAACTTTAGGTAAAACTAAGAAAGGATTATTCTTGTGGCTTCTTCTGTTCCATACACTCTGGAACTGCGCCATTACTAGCAAAGTATTCTTTGGTAAGTTTGAATACTACTGGGCTTAATAATGCAATCGCGATTAAGTTAGGAATAGCCATTAATGCATTCATTGTGTCAGCAAGTAACCAGATGAATTCTAATGAACCTGCCGCACCTACTGGTACAACAAGGATCCAAACGACGCGGAAAGGCAAGATAGCTTTAACACCGAATAAATACTGAACACACTTCTCACCGTATACACTCCAACCTAAGATTGTTGTGAATGCGAAGATAGTTAGTGATACAGCAACGATGTAGTTACCGTATGGTAAAGCAGAGCCAAATGCTGCCGATGTTAATGCAGCACCTGTTTCACCAGACGTCCACTCACCCGTTACGATAATTGCCAAACCAGTGATAGAACATACAATCAATGTATCAATGAATGTACCTAACATTGCAACTAAACCTTGTGCTACTGGGTTTTTCGTTTGAGCTGCAGCGTGAGCAATTGGCGCACTACCTAAACCAGCTTCATTTGAGAAAACACCACGTGCAACACCAAAGCGAATTGCCATCCATACTGCTGCACCAGCGAAACCGCCTTGTGCTGCTGTACCAGTAAATGCACTTTCGAAGATCAGTGCGAATGCTGCTGGAATTTCTGCTGCATTAACAACCAATACTGCAACACCACAAGCAATGTAGAACGTCGCCATCATAGGAACTAGTTTACCAGCAACATCACCGATACGCTTGATGCCGCCCATAAGTACTAGACCTACAAGTACCATCATTACAAGACCAGTAATCCATGGCTCAACACCAAAATTAGACTCAATGGCGTTTGCTACCGAGTTGGCCTGTACAGTATTACCGATACCAAAACCAGCAATCATCCCAAATAGAGCGAAGGCAGTGCCTAACCACGTCCATTTGCTTGATAAGCCATTTTTGATGTAGTACATCGGGCCACCAGTATGATTACCGTTTTCATCAACCTCACGAAAACGTACTGCCAATACTGCTTCAGCAAACTTAGTTGCCATACCTACTAACGCGGTACACCACATCCAGAATAATGCACCAGGACCACCTAAGAAGATAGCTGTTGCAACACCTGCAATGTTACCAGTACCGATGGTAGCTGATAATGATGTCATTAACGCGTTAAATGGACTTATTTCACCTTCTTTCGAACCGTCTTTGTCAGGGATGCGACCACCCCACAATAGTTTAAAGCCTGTGCCCAATTTCAAAATAGGCATAAGTTTTAAACCAAAGGTCAAAAACAGACCCACACCTAGGATCATGACAAGCATAGGAACGCCCCACACGATACCGTTGATGTAAGAAATGATATTACTTACAAATTCCATAAAAACCTCGTTGTATTGTTATATTTATATTTACCAGCTTATTCCTCTATAAAGCGTCAAAGACCGGTAAAAGGGTTTATCGTTTTTAATCGGCGGTGATTGCAAATATCTTTGTTAGCATACCTCCAACAATCGTTTCCGATAGGAAACAAATTAAAACTTTGGGAAACATATAGCAAGTACTTTTTAACATCTTGTAACAAAGCTCGAAACGGGAATAGCAACAAAACTCGAAAAAACAGACAGTTACAAGTGAACCAACCAGTAACAACGCAATAACACTAATCAAATAACTGGATGAATGCCCCCAGGTTAATGGAATAATTATCCATTTATAATTCATAAATTCATTTAAATTCGGCATCTTGATAGATAGTGCTCATCACCTTAGACCTGATAAGAACGCTGTAAAGTCAACCTCTTCACTAGATAAGTGAAAATTATTCTCACCTTTTGCCCTTAATAGCTTAAATACTAGCTAACAACGGAATATTGTATACAAAAATCCACTTTGATCACTTTTATTTCCAATTGGAAACTTTTTTGTTGATTGCGAAACTCAAGCCTGTTATGTTTTAAAAATGTTAACGAGTTTTTAACAATCCGACACATGATGAAAACAGCTTGTTTAAAAGTGTCAGGAAGATAGACCGCGATGATATCGAATCTATTGCAATACATAACAAGAAAGATAGGAAACAGATATGAGCACTAATCAAACTAAATTTGCAAAGAGCCATGAATGGGCAAGAGATAACGGTGACGGAACTGCCACAATCGGAATTTCTGACCACGCCCAAGAGCTTTTAGGTGATGTGGTTTATGTCGAACTACCTGAAGTTGGTGATGACATTACAGCAGGCGAAGGTTTCTCGCTTGTTGAATCAGTAAAGGCAGCGTCAGATGTTTATGCACCTATTTCTGGTGAAATCATCGAAGTTAATGAATCGTTAGAGGATGAGCCAGAACTCGTGAATGCCTCACCACTTGAAGATGCATGGATTGTAAAAATTAAGATTAGTGATGATAGCCAATTTGGTGCACTGCTAGATGAAGCAGCATACCAAGAAGCGATTTCTGAATAATTATTTGAGGTTATTGAATGTCAGTTTCTAATTCAACGAGCCCTTTGTCTGTTCAATTGGGCACCCAAGAAGAGTTTATTGCTCGTCATAATGGGCCAAGCGACATTGAACAACAACATATGCTTAAGGCAATCAATGCTGGCTCTATAAGCGAGTTAGTTGACCAAACGCTGCCTAGCAATATTCGTTTAAATTCTCCTATGGGTTTGGCCGCACCTCAATCAGAGATTGAGATGTTAAAAACGCTTAAAGATATCGCGCAAAAGAATGTCGTTAATCGCAGCTTCATTGGTCAAGGCTATTACGGCACGCATGTTCCTCACGTGATTTTACGTAACGTGTTAGAGAATCCAGGTTGGTATACTGCATATACCCCATATCAGCCAGAAATATCTCAAGGCCGTTTGGAAGCTCTGCTTAATTATCAGCAAATGATTGTTGATTTTACCGGTATGGAGCTTGCAAATGCTTCCTTATTAGATGAAGCGACTGCTGCGGCTGAAGCAATGAGCTTTTGTAAACGCGCTGGTAAAAATAAGAGTAATGTATTCTTTATTAGTGACGATGTTCATCCGCAAACTATTGACGTATTAAAAACTCGCGCTCAATACTTCTCATTTGAGCTTGTTATTGCACCAATACAGGAATTTGAACAGCACGATGTATTTGGTGCCTTAGTTCAATATCCTGGTACTACAGGTCAAATCGTTGATTTAGAACCTATTATTAGCTCAGCACACGATAAGAAAACGCTCGTTGCCGTTGCAACAGATCTTTTAGCGTTAACATTATTAAAATCACCAGGCGAAATGGGCGCAGATATTGTCATTGGTAGCTCTCAACGCTTCGGCGTACCAATGGGATATGGCGGCCCACACGCTGCGTTTATGGCAACGAGTGAAAAACACAAGCGTACAATTCCCGGCCGAGTCATTGGCGTGTCTGTTGATACTCAGGGGAAACCAGCACTGCGTATGGCGATGCAAACTCGTGAGCAACACATTCGCCGTGAAAAAGCGACGTCAAATATATGTACCGCCCAAGCCTTGTTGGCGAATATGGCGTCTTTCTACGCGGTTTATCACGGGCCACAAGGTTTAAAAACCATTGGTCGTCGTGTTCATCATTTAACGTCGCTTTTCGTCCATGGCTTAAGTTTACGTAATATTGAAGTAGTTCATCAGCATTTCTTTGACACGGTGCTAGTGAGCACTGCAGAAGAAACACAATCAATTAATGAACGTGCACTCGCTAATCATGCTAATTTACGCATCTTACCAAGCCAATTAGGTGTGAGTTTTGATGAGACAACAACGCCAGCGGACTTAGAACTGCTATGGCAGGTATTTACTGGCGAACAGCTAAACTTCGCTGACATTGAAGCGAACTACAGTGAAAGTGAATTTTCACATATTCCTGACGCACTTCAACGTACCAGTGAATACTTAACACACCCGACATTTAATCGCTATCACAGCGAAACACAAATGTTACGTTACTTAAAATCACTAGAAAACAAAGATTTTTCTCTAACTCACGGCATGATCCCTCTAGGTTCGTGCACCATGAAATTAAACGCAACTGCACAAATGATCCCGGTAACTTGGCCTGAGTTTGGCCAGATGCATCCATTTGCCCCTAAAGAACAATGTTTGGGCTATCAAGCATTAGCTGACAATTTCTCAGATATGTTGGTGAAGGTAACCGGTTATGACGCCTTCTCACTTCAACCTAATTCTGGTGCCCAAGGCGAGTATGCAGGTTTAATTGCTATTTCTAAATACCATGCTTCTCGCGGCGAGGGCCATCGTAATGTCTGTTTGATTCCAAGTTCTGCTCACGGTACAAATCCAGCGAGTGCTTCAATGGTGTCTTTACGCATTGTCATTGTTAAATGTGATGATGCAGGTAACGTTGATTTAGATGACTTAAAGGATAAGATCGAGCAACATCGCGAGCAATTATCGTGCATTATGATCACTTACCCGTCGACGCACGGCGTGTATGAAGACGGCATCGTCGAAATTTGCGAACGAGTGCATGAAGCTGGCGGCCAAGTTTATATGGACGGCGCCAACATGAATGCGCAAGTAGGACTTACTTCACCTGGATTCATCGGTTCAGATGTATCGCATCTCAACTTACACAAAACCTTTTGTATCCCTCACGGCGGCGGCGGTCCAGGGATGGGGCCAATAGGTGTTAAATCTCACCTAGCGCCTTTCTTACCTGGCCATAGCGTACATCAAACGGATGGCGCCGTGTCAGCGACAGATTTAGGTAGCGCTTCAATTTTACCTATTTCTTGGGCTTATATTGCCCTAATGGGTGACAAAGGATTAACCCAAGCAACTGAACTTGCCATTTTAAATGCGAATTACATTACGGAAAAGCTAAGTGCACATTATCCTGTGCTTTATCGCGGGAATAATGACCGTGTAGCCCATGAATGTATTATCGATTTACGTGATTTAAAAGAAAGCAGCGGGATTAGTGAAGAAGATGTCGCAAAGCGCTTGATGGACTATGGCTTCCACGCGCCAACGATGTCTTTCCCAGTTGCTGGCACGTTAATGATTGAGCCAACAGAAAGTGAGTCTCTCGAAGAGCTTGATAAATTCATTAATGCAATGATTGCGATACGTAAAGAAATTGCCAACGTAGAGTCCGGTCAATGGACACTACAAGACAATCCACTGGTGCATGCACCACACACCATGAGTGACCTATCAGCTCCACAATGGGAACGTAGTTATAGTCGAGAAATCGCCTGTTTCCCAAATAACACCGCTAAAACCACCAAGTTTTGGCCAACAACCAATCGAATTGACAACGTTTATGGCGACCGCAACCTCATTTGTAGCTGTCCGCCAATTGACATGTATCAACAAGATTAACCTTAAATTGTGGTTAACCGTCGTTAGCCACAAATAGCTACACGTTGTAGCAACAATTTTGATAGTAATAAGGAAACAAAATGAAAAACGTAAAACTAAAAACTGCATTACTTCCTTTAGTTATCGCAATGCCAGTCTTTCAAGCATCTGCTGATGATAATGTAAGTAAAGCACAATTAGAAAAGCAACTCGAAGTAATCTCTAAACGCATTGCAGCGTTAGAAGGCGCGGAGACAAAATCTGATTCAAAAACCAAGTTTAATGTCTACGGTACATTACGCCCGACGTTCGGTGTAACTAGTGGTGATTCTGAAGATTCGTGGGATGTTGGCGATGCACTTTCTCGTGTTGGTTTCGCGACATCACGTGAGCTAGGTAACGGCATGACGGCGTTCGCAAAAGGTGAGTTCAAAGTTAACATCCAACTTAACGGTGATTTTGGTGAAGCACGTAAAGCCTATGTTGGTATTAAAGGTGATTTTGGTCGTATCGCAATTGGTAAACAAGCGACTATGCAATACAACATCATTGCTGATCCAGTCGATATCTTTAACCGTGCAAGTACCCCGCTTGCTTATGACGACGCTAGTCCGTTCCGTCAACAGCAATTGGTATCTTACGGCAAAGACTTTGGTAACCTATCATTTAGCATTGCTGGTCAGTTTAATAAAGACACAGACAATGAAGGCAGTGATTTAGTGAATGCTGGCTTAAAATATAAAGGCGACGGTTTTACGTTAGGTGCGGCGTTACTGACACGTGACTTTGCTGGTACTGATGAAAATACGCTAGGTTTATCGGCGTCTAAAAATATTGGTGACCACTATATCGCAGCGTCTTATCAAGACATTGATCGTGGTGGTAATGGTCAAGATAGAAGTACAATCGATGTTGTCGGTGCATTTCAAATCAACGATAACTACAAGTTCAAATTAGGTTTATCAAACTATGCTGATGATTTATCGGCATTTGATACAGCAGAAGTTACCCGTATCAATACGACACTAGAATGGCATGCAAGCAGCGATTTCTACACGTTCATTGAATACCAAAACAATAACTTTAAAGAACGTGAAGATAACGACCAAGTAATGATTGGTATGCGTTACAACTTCGACTACAAATTTTAGTCGATACTGAGTTTACACTCACTAAAAAAGGGCGCATTTTGATTAATTGCGCCCTTTTAGTTAGGAATTTTTCACTTCTATCAGATTAACGACTGAGTTTTCATCGCCATAAACGTAGAGAGCGCATTCACCATATGATTTTGGTATTTTCCATGTAGACTGTTCTTTGACCCGATAAGACACAAATTTATTATCACAACGAATGTCTAACTTCCGTAAATGGTCTGTAGCGCCATCAAACGCAAATGAATCTCGTGCGAGATCATAACGCCAAACTCCCTCTTTAATCGTTCCTTGGACACTGTAATGCCCACCTGACTCAATAAAGGTTTCGATTTGCTCGACTGTTTTTATCATTGAAGGAAATACTACAGATTTAGCATCAGTTTTTTCAATAACTTTAGCTAACCTTATTGCATCAACATACAGTTTATTTTTTAGGTTTAACTTAAATAAACGAATCATATGATTAAGTGTTGTATTGGTGTCTAAATAATTGTCATGACCATAACTTAGCCGATTTAGGGCGTCTATTTCTCCAGACTCGTCGCCTTTCTTGTTAAAATATTGCACCTCAAGGCTACTCAACCAAGCATCTTCATATAAATTCCAAGCGCCTCGCTTCTTAAGTTTATTGATCGCATTATTAGCATCTTCGAAAGACTTTTCATCAATCATTGTCAAAATCTTCTTATACTGACTAACAAATTTACGTCGTGCACCATTCTCTGCATTACTCAATGTATAATCAATCCGTACACTGTTTTTACACTGCTCGATTGGCTTTCCATCAACAGTGGTCGGTTCAAACGTCCAACTGTTAATAGCATTTAATGTAGATTTATTAAACATCGATTTATTAGAAGACTCTTCGACAATCGCTGAATTCACTTTTCCATCTTTGCCAATAACATAACTGACGATTACCCAACCCTCTTGGCCAGTTCTTGCAGCTTGAATTGGATATTTGGGGTCGACACGTTCGATTGGTGCACCACGTTTAATTTCTTCAATTAGCAGTTCACTTTCGATTGATGACGTTGTATTAGCGGCTGCAATCGACGAAATAATCAATGAGATTGTTGTATTGGTATGAAAAAGCATATCCCTGCTCCAAGTAATGTAATAATGACTTTGAGTATAAAGTTATACAATAAAAAATAAAAGCAGAGGAGATTACAAGAACAGTAAATTAAAGCTGTAATTTAACTACGCAGCGCTAACTCTTTCAGATGTTTCGAATTTAACGGGAATTAGCCGGTCGTTCATCACTTTGATTAACTCAAATTGTGCCATCGATTTAACATCATTAAGCACATGAGATTTTTCAATAAGTAATAATGTTGAGGCATTGGTATTGCTCTCTACTACAACATAGTGACGGCATTCAGTCGACGATTGGAGTTTTACCACATTGCCTAACAGTGCACTTGATAAAGCTGGTGCTGCAGCAAAAAACCAGCTCTTAGGCATGAGTGGCTTATAAAAGTTTTTGGCCGCTAAACAATTTAAGGTAATTTGATAAATAAAATCAGAAGGAACTGGTAACTGCGCATCGAGCTTTTCAAAAAACAAGGTAAAATCTTCACCCTGCTCTACAGACAAATACTCATTATTAAACGCATCATTAACCAAATGACGTTTTTCAAACGCCGACACAAATACCATGCCCTCACCCATTTCTAGAGTAAGTCTATTTTGGTTATGACAGAAATTCCATTTCCAGTCTTTATTCGGTTTAATAAGCACCAGAGACCCTATTAATAATTGTCTTGATTAAATTTACGACACAGTTACGTTAGACGCTATAATATCAAAAATCAACGACTTTGGTTAATTTTTTTACATTAAAATACAAAAACTTAGCGATCACAAAAAGGATCCTAGCAAGCGATCAAGATCCCTCTCTCGATCGCTTATCTATTTGACGTTAACGAGCGTTAATCAAGTCTTTGATTAATTGAGGCCCTTGGTAAATAAAACCACTATAAACTTGGATCAATGATGCACCTGCTGCAAATTTTTCAGCGCCTGATGCTGCAGAATCGATCCCACCAACACCAATGATAGGTAATCGTCCATTTATCTCTTGATTGAGTAATTTAACAACTTCAGTCGATTTTTGAGCTACCGGTCGTCCACTTAATCCGCCTGCTTCATTGCCATAAGTAGAATTTTCAACGCCCTCACGAGACAACGTTGTATTTGTCGCAATAACACCATCAACGTTGTGACGTACCAAACTATCCGCAATTTGAATGACTTCTTCATGGCTTAAGTCAGGTGCTATTTTTAACAATAATGGCACTTGCTTATTATGTTGAATCGCTAATGCCGCTTGGCGTTCTTTTAATGATTTTAATAAATCATCTAATGCATCACCGTATTGTAAGCTACGTAAACCAGGCGTATTTGGCGATGAAATATTTACGGTAATGTATGATGCATGCTGGTAGACTTTATCCATACAAATTAAGTAATCGTCTTTGCCATTTTCAACAGGCGTATCAAAGTTTTTACCAATATTGATGCCAAGCACACCATTTGATTGTCTGTTCTCAACATTATTTACCAAGTAATCAACACCGTGATTATTAAAACCCATACGATTTATAATAGCCTGTTGTTCTTTTAGGCGGAAAATTCGCGGTTTTTCATTACCATCTTGAGCACGAGGCGTCACTGTACCGACTTCAACAAAACCAAAACCCATTTTGTCGAATGCGTCTATGCATTCGCCATTCTTGTCAAGACCTGCAGCTAACCCAACGGGGTTCTTAAAATCAATCCCCATGACATTGACCGGTTTGTTTGGCAGGTTTTGAGCATATGCGCAGGCTAGCGGTGTGTTTGCTGAATGTTTTAAAAATGAGATCGCCATTTCATGAGCACGCTCAGGATCGAGTTGAAACATTAGTTTTTGCGACAATGAAAAAAACATGGGATCTCCAATATAAAAAGAATGATAAGGATAAACTTCATGAAATTTATGCCTATCAGCCCTTAGAATTCACTAAGTTAGTAACATAAAAAAGCCCGGCATTGACCGGGCTCTTAAAAATTGCGCTATATTATAACGCTAAAGTCGCATTATGGCTCAATAAATTTAATTCTCGTAGTGCTACCGAGAATTTAGCAAATTCATGCGTTTTACTTGCTTTAAAATCAGCGAGTAAATGCACCCAACGATTTAATAGTTTTTCGTTATCGTTTAGCCACTTAGCTACGATATCTTCACAACCATCTTTGCTTGAACAACCTTTTAATACCGTTGTTGTTAACGCGCGTTGTTGCCAATCAAGCTCTTCCCTAAACGAAGCTCTTGCCAGCGCTTGCCAATGGTTTGCTACTGGTTGTGCTGAAATTTGGTCTAAGAACCAATGCAGTTCAACTTCATCACCAAGTTTGAAGTAGATTTGCGCAACCAAGCACAGTTCCATATCAGCTTCTTGAGCAACTTGAGCGATATCCATTGCAGAGAACATAGTAGACGCTTTACATACCATTTCACTGATTTGTTTTGGCACGCCTTGTTTAATCATGTCATCGATTTTAGCTTTGATAAACTTAGCATCGCTAGCTACCAATAGATCAAACATGTTTTCGTTAAGCACATTAAATTTAGGCTTATAGAATTCGATTGTTTCTTCAATAGATTTAGACGTATCACGATTACGTAAGAACCAACGTGTTACACGGCGAATACTACGGCGTGTTTCGTACAATAGCTTCGTTTGAACTTTTGCATCAAGCTTATTATTCAACGCGTCAACGGCTTCAAATAATTCGCGCAGACCAAAGACTTCACTTGCAATCGAATAACAATGAGCAATTTCATCAACCGTTGCGCCAGTTTCATCCGTCATGCGGTGAACAAAGTTCAAGCCCATGTCATCAACCAACTTATTGGCTAACTGAGTCGCAATAATTTCACGACGCAGAGGATGGTTTTCCATATCTGACGCATAGCGCTCTTGGAGAACTTTAGGGAAAGCAGCAGGCAATAAGCGAGAATGGAAGCTATTGTCAGTTATTTCATCAATAACTAATTGCTCTTTGAGTACCATTTTTCCGTACGCTAACAATACTGCTAATTCAGGACGTGTAAAGCCACGGTTATCAGCTTGGCGTTCTGCTAACTCTTCATCACTTGGTAAAAACTCAAGTGCACGATCAAGACTTCCGGCTTTTTCTAAACCATGCATGAAGCGGATCTGCTCTTTAAGCATATTCGCACCACCATGATTACTAATCGATAGTGATTGTGTTTGACGATTATGGTTATCAATTACAATCTCGCCAACTTCGTCTGTCATTGAATAAAGCAGCTCGTTACGTTGTTTCACAGTTAAATCACCATGAGCAACCAAGCTATTAAGTAAAATTTTGATATTTACTTCATTATCCGAACAATCTACGCCACCGACGTTATCGATGAAGTCAGTATTCATACGGCCGCCAGCCGCGCAATATTCAATACGACCAAGTTGGGTACAACCTAGGTTACCACCCTCACCGATAATTTTAGCTTGCATCTCACTGCCATTGATACGCAGTGCGTCATTGGCACGATCGCCAACATCAGCATGGCTTTCGCTTGAACCTTTAAGATAAGTACCGATACCGCCGTTCCAGAACAAATCAACGTTCATGCGTAATACCGCTTTGATTAATTCATTAGGCGTTAGGCTTGCTTTCTTAATGCCTAGCATCTTTTTAATTTCTGGCGTTAGGCTAATAGATTTAGCGCTGCGAGAGAAAATACCACCGCCTTTAGAAATTAAATCAGTGTTGTAATCATCCCACGATGAACGTGGTAAATTAAATAGACGGTCACGCTCTACCCAGCTATTAGCGGCATCAGGCGTTGGATCGATAAAGATGTGCATGTGGTTGAATGCAACTTGTAAACAGGTGTGTTTTGACAACAACATACCGTTACCAAATACATCACCCGCCATGTCACCAACAGCAATACAAGTAAAGTCAGTGTTCTGACAATCAATACCGATTTCGCGGAAATGACGCTTAACAGATTCCCAGCCACCACGAGCTGTGATACCCATTTTCTTATGGTCGTAACCAACACTACCGCCTGACGCGAATGCATCGCCCATCCAGAAGTTATATTCTTCAGAAATTCCATTTGCGATATCGGAGAAGGTTGCAGTACCTTTATCGGCAGCAACAACTAAGTACGGATCATCTTCATCATGACGTACCACAGATTTTGGTGGAATAAGCTCACCATCAACAATATTGTCTGTGATATCTAATAACGCGCGAATGAAAATCTTGTAACACTCTTGTCCTTCAGTAAAGAACGCTTCACGACCGCCCGTTGTTGGTAATCTCTTACAAACAAAACCACCTTTCGCCCCTACTGGCACAATAACCGTATTTTTAACTTGCTGTGCTTTAACTAAGCCCAACACTTCAGTTCTGAAATCTTCACGACGATCAGACCAACGTAAACCACCACGTGCGACTTTGCCACCACGTAAATGAACACCTTCAACACGCGGCGAATACACAAAGATTTCAAACTTCGGTAATGGCAGCGGAATTTCAGGAATCATTTCAGGACGAACCTTAAATGACATATAAGGTTTCGTTGAACCATCTTCGCTTGGTTGGAAGAAGTTAGTACGAATAGTGGCTAACACCATATCTAAGTAGCGACGAATAATTCGATCGTCATCTAAGTTAGCAACTAAGTCTAAACGATCGATAATATCGTCTTGAATTTTCG
Organism: uncultured Gammaproteobacteria bacterium; assembly: GCA_913060565.1. Lineage (GTDB taxonomy): Bacteria > Pseudomonadota > Gammaproteobacteria > Enterobacterales > Psychrobiaceae > Psychrobium. The sequence continues at coordinate 19,926 of CAJXRU010000077.1, forward strand.
TTAGTTTCTTTTCACTAAATTTAGCACTAGGATCGAATTTTAAGGTAAACAATTCAATAATTAACTTAGCGATTTCAGGGTAACGCCCCATTGTCTCTTCGATATAACTTTGGTTAAAAGTACTACCGATTTGACGCATATACTTAGCATATGCTCGTAAAATAGTAATCTTACGGCCTGTTAAGTTAGTCGCCAGTAATAACTTATTAAACCCATCGTCCTCTAACTCACCTGACCATACTTGAGCAAATGCGTTTTGGAAAATGTTTTGTACTTCGTTAATGTCGAAGTTGTTGTCACCTGTGTGCAGCATTTGGAAATCTAGAACCCAAGCTGAGTGGCCGCCTTCTAAAATTAACTCGTACGGACGCTCGCCAACGATTCTTAAACCGAAGTTTTCCAGCATTGGCAACACATCAGAAAGATGAATAGGTTCATCTTTATGGAATAGTTTTAAGCGTACCTTGTTATCATTCAGCGCCGTTTCTTGCGGCTGATAAAATAGCATACCCAATTTATGGTCATCATCCAGCTCTTCAAGATGCTGAATATCTACGACCGATGAGCTTGGTAATACATCTTCTTTATAACTACGCGGGAAAGCGTCAACGTAACGCTTAATTAAACTGTTACCTAGCTCTTCGCCCTGAGCGCTAATGACGGCACTGGCAAGTTTGTCTTCCCAAGAGCGCGCTGCTTCTGTCAAATTATTCTCAATCGCTGCCACATCGACGTCCATATTATTATTGTCAACTTTGATAATGT
>CAJXRU010000078.1 GCA_913060565.1 uncultured Gammaproteobacteria bacterium
GCCGTAGAAATCACGAACAAACGCTGTCCTTCGGATGCAATGACAAGACATTTTCACCGCGTTATTCGTCGCTCACCTAGGTAAACTAGGCGTCGCTCCTCATGCCTTGCGAAACAGCCTTGTCAATTGCACAAAATTCATCCTCGAAAGATCAACAGGCCCTAATACTGCTAACTCCCTGCTTGTTCCTGTTTGGCTTTTTGTAGTTTTTGTTCATTAAGGGAAATTAACTGTGCATTTAACTCCATGAGAAGCGCCGTTAATACTTTAATTTGTTCGTCCGCTATTTCTGAATCTTGACTTTGCAGTGCGGTTATTTTTTCTTGAGTTTCTTTGATTTGCTCCTGAACGCGTTTAATTTGCTGGTCGATTATATCGCCCTTGTCTTCTTGCTCTTTGGCTGCCTCAGCCTGCTGTGCTGAATTGGCTGGTTGTTTAAGGGCGTATCCAAAGTCTTTGGTATTGTCAGCTTTCGATAATGCTTTGCCTTCGTCAGACAGCGTTACATGGGTTGTAGATGGCGCAATATCGTTAGCAATATTCCAATACCCTTTATCTGATGCGGTGGGTGCAACATGCGTTTGCTGATTGATGCTAATGCTAGGAGGATTTATTTTCATGACATATCGTCCGATGATTAATGTTCTTACGTTTTTATCGGCAACGAGTGTGGAAACTGTATAAAAAAGGCTGCTAACTTTGCAATTAGCAGCCGATTACTATCAAACTTAAATTCAGTAGCTCAAAAGGGGTTAGCTATGAATTGCATTGCCAATAAGTAATGCAATATAGGCATTGTGATCTTTGGTCATTGCATCTTGGCCAAAACCAAAACCTGAAGCATTGTCGTAAATTGCATTTAACTGACCTAATGCCGCTGCTTTGGCTAAGTTATCGTAACGTGAAGGTTTAGAAACACCCACAATTGCAATAAGGCGCTTAACATAGTCAGTCTGAACATTCTGGCTGACAGTTGTTAACTTGCCGCTATCAAAAATAGCCGCTGTTAAATCATTCATGACTTCGGTTAACGAATATTCGTTGCCGTATAACGATGTATCAGAGATGCGTTTTAATACATTTGGATGCATTAAATGCGCTAAAACATTGCGCTGCATACCGATAATCATATCGTGAGCACGCGGATCTTCGTTGCGGCCACCGTGGTTAAAACCACGACGCTGTAGTTGCATGTAGTTATATAGCGGCGCCAGAGACTCAAGCACGTCGCTGTTAAATACCTGCTTAGCAAGCGTGTTCATCGCAGCCTTTTGTGTTGCCATTGGCACTGGTGTGTAAGGTGTGTGTTTGTTGTCTTTGCTGTGGAAATCACGCTCGACATAGACACCACCGATTTGACGAGACACGATGCCAGCTTGGGTGCGGTATTGACCAAATAGTGAATTAGCAGAAATCAGAAGCGGCTGGTAAGACGCGCCTTCTTTAAGCGTTTTGTTCTTCAAGTTGCCAAACATGCCGTCGATTAGTTCCATACGCTGACTCGCATATGCCACAGGATCTGAAGACATGTCACCAATCATTACGCGTGGGTCAATATGGCTTCCTGGGCGGCGCATATCATCAGCGTCGTTACCAAAAGCATGACCGTGTTCGTTTGAACGATTTAAAATAGCGGCTAAACGCTTGGTTTCTGCTGCTTCATCGTCTAACGCTGTGGTGTAACCAAACTCAATTGCCCAATCGTCATAAGGACCTGGCTTAGTTTGGAAGAAGTTACCTTGACTCATGCCCTTAGGCGCAACATTTACTGCAGTGTAATCCATTACTGAACCTGCTAGGATGCCTTGGGTTTTATTGATATCGTGAATATCTTTTTCATTCCACAAAATAGACGCTTTCATGTTGTGGTTTAAGCCTAGCGTATGGCCAACTTCGTGTAGGATTAACCAACGTAAACCTTCGTCAAGCAGCTGTTTTCCTTCAACTGAATTAGTATCAGTGATGGTGTTCGCCATGATCATACTTTGTTGTAATAAGTGACCTGAGCTGCAGTGGAGGCCTTCTTTTTCAACATCGTGACCAGCGACACTTAAACTAGCAGCGCCTTGGCTGTATAAGCTGTCGTAGATCCAGCGATTTTTCATGAATACATACTCAAGCATGATGTCTGCGCCGAGCATTTCACCCGTTAATGGATTGGCAAGTGATGGGCCGTAGCCGCCAAATGGAGGATTTGGTGATGAAGTCCAACGCAATACGTTGTAGTTAATATCGCCTGCGCTCCATTTGGCGTCGTCAGGTTGAACCTTAACCACGATGGCGTTTTTAAAACCTGCTTTTTCAAAAGAGCTATTCCAGCTTAATGTGGCTTCTTTGATTGTGTCGCGCCACTCTAATGGCGTGGTGTTTTCAATCCACCAAATAATAGGCTCTACTGGCTCAGACAATGCAGCACTTGGATCTTTTTTAACGAGGTTCCAGCGTTTGATTACATCTTTATAAGGCGCCCATTTACTTGACGTCATTTCATCGTACTGATGCGTAAAGTAACCAACGCGTGCGTCGTCATAGCGCGGTTTAAAGTCACTTTCAGGCAATTTAACAAATGAGTGTTGTACTTTCACTGACGTTGAGCGTGGATCTGATACGGCGCGAGAACCACCTACGCGAGGGTTTGGATTGCTAAATACGTAATCGATAACTAGATCAACATTGTCTTCAAAAGCACGCTTTTCTAGAAAACGAGACTTTTTACTATCAAGTTTACCGACGCTAAAACGCTTAGCAGCAGTCTTTCCAGTACGAGGCCATGGTGAGACGCGGTGCAACGATTCTCCTAAAAATAGTTTGTTTACATTAACTAAAATTTTACCATCTTCTTCTTTTTTGATTGGCAAGCTCGCTAATACTGCTTCACTAATATTGGCACCTTTAGCGCGGCTAATTGGATTGTTTTTGTCAAATAAGAAGCGTGGTGTTTTAGTGATAATATCAATGCGATCAAAGTAGCGACGAAACTCGATAATTTTATTACCACGGTAGCCGCCACGAAAATGTCCCGCGTCTAATAGGCCTTCCACAGTATGCGCAAAGTGCATAATAGGAGAATCGAGTTGGTCTTCAGTTAACACCATTAGCATTTCACCAGACTTTTTATCTTGGTAAAAATTTAATAACCCTTTGGTTTCTTCTTTTTCTTCAAGCATTGACGCTAATGTAGCGTCTTTCTTGTCTGATTTTGATTTTTTGCCATCAGCTGCAAATGCAGGCTGACTTGCGCCAACGGCTAGCAATAGCGCTAGCGAAAGAGTTGTTAGTTTCACCATTATGTCCTTAATTATTATTTCATTCGTTGTGCAATATCTTGCATTGAGAGCCATTCTACGCAAAGAACTACCTAAGCTACAGTGTTAAACGTAACAAGTTGTTAACGAATAACTTGGCGTTAAATTAACATCGCTAATTGTTTGAATAGTAGAGGTTTTAAAGTGGCCTGAAGGTTGCTTAGTTAGTGTAGTTCAATTAATTAAGTTAAGGACGACGCACATGAATTTTGGTCTGTTAAACCCTTATGGCGCCTATCATACGCAGCAAACTCAGGCTGTTAAATCTACTTCTTCGGTAGAATCTCAGCCGAGCGGCAACGATTTATTGCCGCCTGCGCAAATCGATACGGTTACCTTGTCCCCTCAGGCAAGAGCTGGAGAGTCAGTTAAGAAGGCTGATGAAAACACCTATGAACATCTTGCGGTAATGCAGAATATTAAGCTCAGAGAAGCAGTTGCTGTTGAACAAGCCGATTCAACAACTCGCAATGATCCCCTTGCTCATATTGATACGTCTAACTTTTTAGCAGACGCAATGGCATCGATTGTTGAAGGGCGACTAGGTGTAGATAAAGAAAAAGTGAAAGAGATTGAGGCAATGATTGAAGAAGTTGCTAAAGATGAATCGCTTTCTGCACAAGAGAAAGAAAAACGCATTGGTGAGCTACAGGAATTATTAGAAAAAGAATATGAGAAAGCGGCTGAGAAGCAGGCTAATCAAAAAGTCTAGCGAGGATGCATTCTATTTTTTCGAAAGAGAACGTGGACGTGAAGGCATAGGCGTATGCCTTCACGATTATTGGGTGAGCTTAGGCAAGTTGAACTTTTTTGAGCATGGTGAACAGTTCATCTTTTAAATGCAATCTTCTAATTTTTAAACTCTCTAAATGCGCGTCTGATGAAACTTCTGCAGAATCTTCAATGCGTCGTACACTGCGATCTACGGTGTGGTACTCATCAAACAATTTACTAAAGTGGCGATCATTCATTTTAAGGTTGTGAATTTGATCGTGATACTCTGGAAATTCATTATGTAAATGGTGATTTTCAACTGACATTTTGTAGTCCTTATATATGTTTTCTATAACTCCAAATTACGCCTCTTGTTGTTAAATGACTTGATCTAAATCAGATTTTATTTCAAATAAAAAATTATATTTATAAGCTGTAATTTTCATTATCAATAATGGTGATGAGTCGGGGGCTCAGCCCTAGGCTAAGATGATTACAGAAGCCATTAATGGATTACTTAAATGTTAGATTTACTGCCGGAAATTTGTGACAGATACGACAACAGAATTAGTGTGTTGCAGCCGATGTTTCAGTCTTTTGGTGCTAAGACGGCATTCTGGGGAGAGGTTATTACGCTCAAAGCGTTTGAAGATAACTCCAAGGTGCGAGAATTGGCTGCTCAAGACGGCACAGGCAAGGTGCTGGTGGTTGACAGTGGTGGTTCTAAGAATAGAGCGATGCTTGGTGATATGTTGGCAGAAAAAGCTGCTAGTAATGGCTGGCAGGGTATTATTATCAATGGGTGCGTGCGTGATGTTAATGCATTATCTACTATTGAATTGGGTATACATGCGATAGCTGCTCATCCGCTTAAAACTGATAAGCGTGGGTTGGGTGATATTAATGTTCCGTTGCATATTGGGGGTGTGGAAATCGTTGCTGGTGATTTTATTTATGCTGACAATAATGGTGTGGTCGTTAGTAAAACGCCGCTAGATTTAGCGACGTTAGAATAAATGAAGCAGCATTTTTTTAAAGGAAAGCTTATGCTTGCTTAAGCTCTTTAATATATTTAAAGAGTTCTTTAGCCGCCTTTGCAGGCTTCTCGTCTTTGAGTTCCTTACTTGCTTGACGTACAAGTTGACGCAGTTTTTGGCGATCTGCGTCAGGGTATTGCTCTAAAAAGTCATTGATTGCAACATCGCCCATGTTAATTAAACGGTCACGTTGTTTCTCTAATTTCTTTGATTCTAGGTCAGAACGCTTATCACGTTTATCAAACTGCGTAAGCGACAGTCTAATTTCGTCTACATCACTATTACGCAATACTTTAGCGACGAATTGCATTTGGCGGCGGAAACCTTCTTTGGTGTGGCGAATGCGATTGGCTAGTTCAACGGCATGACGCAAATCTTCACTCATCGGAATCATTTTTCGCTGGCTATCGGCAAGTGCCATGATTGTGCGACCAAGCGCGTGGTAATCATCGGCTTGGCGTTTTAGCTCGCTGCGGCTTACCCAGTCGTCTTGTTCTTGGCTTAAATCAATGGGCGCTTTTTTCGCTTTGCTCATGAGGTTTCTCTGGTAATCGGTTATCTTGCGCGCATTGTAGCATTATTTTTTAATCGATGACGCTGCGTTAACGTGAAGCGTGCTAAGATATCGCAAAATTATTTAAAGGAACAACGTTGTGGCAGCAGACTACGATATTTTTGATGAACTTGCGCGAGTAAAAGAATCCGTTGCAAAAGCGTTAGATTCAGCGAAAAAGCACGGCGCGACTAGTGCTGAAGTGTCAATGAGTAAGCAAACGGGTTTAAGTGTCTCAACGCGTTCACGTGAAGTTGAAACTATCGAGTTTAATCATGATGGTGCGCTGGGAATTAGTGTTTATTGTGGCCATCGTAAGGGCAGTAGTTCGACCTCAGATTTAAGTGAATCTGCGATTGAAAGCGCTGTGACCGCTGCGATTAGTATTGCAAAGCATACCTCAGAAGATCCTTTTAATGGTCTCGCTGATAGTGAATTAATGGCCACTGAGATTCCTGATTTAGATTTATACCACCCAGGTTCGCTAGAGCCACAATATGCGATTGATTTAGCATTAGAGACTGAAGCTGCTGCCTTAGATTATAGCGATGCAATTACTTATTGTGATGGCGCTTCTTATAATTCTCATCAAGGGCTGCGTGTTTATGGCAATAGTCATGGTTTAATCGCTGGTTACCCGAGTTCTCGTCATAGTCTGTCTTGTGTCACCATTGCAGAACACGAAGGTGAAATGGAGCGTGATTATGAATATAGCGTGTCACGTTATCCTGATCGTATTGACGCACCGAAATATATAGGCGAGCAAGCGTCTAAAAATACATTAGCGCGTTTAGGCGCTAAAAAGCTTGATACCATGACGGTACCTGTTGTTATTTCATCACAATTGTCTGCTGGCTTTATTGGTCATTTAGTATCTGCAATCGGTGGTGGGAGTCTTTACCGCAAGGCGAGTTTCTTACTCGATAAAAAAGGTGAGCAAATCTTCCCAGACTGGTTATCTATTGAAGAGAAACCTCATCTTAAAGGATATCTAGCATCTACCCCTTTTGATCACGAAGGTTTGGCGACTAAAGATTTGACTGTCATTGACCAAGGTACTTTGGCGTCTTATTTAATTACGAGTTATGCAGGCCGCAAATTAAATATGGCACCTACAGGTCATGCTGGTGGCACCCACACATGGTTTGTAAACCACACCGTTGAATCACAAGCAGCATTACTCAAACAGATGGGAACTGGTTTGCTAGTCACTGATCTGATGGGCTCGTCAGTGAATATTATTACAGGTGATTACTCACGCGGTGCGGCAGGCTACTGGGTTGAAAACGGCGTTATTCAATATCCTGTTCATGAAATTACCATCGCTGGAAATTTGCAGGATCTGTATAAAAATATTGTTGCCATTAGTGACGATGCCGATCTACGTAAGAGCACCTTGTGTGGCTCTATCTTGCTTGAAGAAATGAAAGTAGCAGGTAATTAGTTTTTATTATTCAATAAAAAGTGTGCTATTTGGCGCGCTTTTTTTGATCTACAATCATGATATCGATTTATTTTTTTACGACTTTAGTCTTATGAAAAACAACGGCTTGGGAATATATCACTGCTTGGTAATACGAAAGTGCTAGCAAAATGTCAAATTTAAACCAATAATTAAGGTTACTGGCTCATAACCTTGGCTTAGATATGTTCACTAATGAACACCTTGATTCTGCGTTGTTCCATTCGATTCCTAGATTTGAAGTTTCTATTTCAGAAGCGTCGAAGGTGTCTCCTGTCGATGTTGACGAATTAACGTTAGCTTTGTTTAAGTTAAATTCATCGCATGATTTTTTAACTTTCTTTGAGCATTATATTGAGCGTGCAATATTGCAGGGTGTTGAGCGATTATCTGCAACCGACAAAGAGACTTCGTGTCTGCGCATCCCATTAGCTATTTCTACAGAACTTCTTCAATACGATCTAATTTTACTTTTAAAACAAACTGCACATAGCGATATTGCTGAAATTCTCATTGTTGACTTAACTGAGTTTAAAGACTCAAAAATGCAACTCGAGGAGCTAATGCTTCGTTATGAACTTGTTGTTGAAGGAGCCTTTGGTGCGATTTGGGATTGGGATCTTGTTAGTAAAAGCGTTCATTTCTCAGAGAGTTGGTGCAAATTAAGAGAAGGTACTAAAGCTGACTTTACTGGTGCACAAAATGAATGGGTTGAATCTGTTCATCCTGATGACTTACCACGAGTGATGAAAGCGGTGGAAGACCATTTTGCAGGTTTAACGGCCGTGTTTGAAGAGGAATACCGTGTTGTTGGTAAAAAAGGCGGCGTAACTTGGATTGTCGACCGCGGTATCGCGAAACGAAACGCCCAAGGTGAAGTCATTCGAATGGCTGGCTCAGAGTTTGATGTGAGTGTGCAAAGAGCGCAAAGAGAGCAACTTAAGCTGGCGGCTAGCGTATTTGAAAACATCACCGAAGCGGCTGTCATCTTAGATGCCAATGGTTATATCATTAATGTTAATAATGCATTTGATCAGCTATTTAATTCAGAAGAAGTCGTTGTTGATAAGATGCATTTTAGCGAAATATTCTCGATTTCTCAGCGAAAAATTATTAAAGATTTACTGGCGACACATCCATTAAAGTGGTCTGGTGAAACTCAAATTCATACCCTAAATCACGACGCTATTGCCTGTAAACTCACCGTAAATCATGTAAAAAGTAATGATGAAATCACGCATTTCGTGTGTCTGTTAGCAGATATTAGTGAAACAAAGAAAACGCAATCATTGTTGTATGATCTGGCTTACAAAGATTCACTAACGGGCCTCCCAAATAGACTGTCATTAAACAGTTATTTAGTCAGTCAAATTGGTCGATTTAAACACAGTGATACACAGCTAGCGCTATTCTTCATTGATTTAGATAATTTTAAGTTCGTTAATGACAGCCTGGGTCATAAAGCGGGTGATGATATCTTGAAAAAAGCGGCTCGAATTATCACTGATATGATTGATGAAGATTGTTTTGTTGCTCGGTTAGGTGGTGATGAGTTTGTGGTGGTTATGCCAACCTCGGACGCCAACGCGCATGTGCCTGACGTTGCACAGGCTTTAGTCTCGTCATTAAAGCAACGAGTTGAAATTCAAGATAAAAAAGTTATGGTGTCTGCCAGTATCGGAATTGCTTTATACCCGAATGATGGCGTGGATAGCGATACATTAATTCAACATGCCGACGCTGCAATGTATCTCGCCAAAGAGCACGGTAAACAGACTTATCAGTTTTATACGCAATACTTGACTCAAAAAGCAATGGATAGAATGCAACTTGAAGCCAATCTAGATCAAGCGATTGCGCGTGAAGAGTTTATTTTGCATTATCAGCCACAAATAGACATATCTTCAGGCGCCGTTATTGGTGTTGAGGCACTCATTCGTTGGCAGCCTGCGAACCATTCATTAGTGTATCCAGATGAATTCATTATGTTGGCTGAAGAAAATAATACCATTATCGATATTGGTCATTGGGTGTTGCGGCAAGCCTGTCGTCAGGCAAAGCACTGGCTGGATAGTGGATTAGTATTCGAAGCCATGTCCGTTAACGTATCGGCCAAGCAGCTACAATCAGATGAGCTGAGCAATCATGTACAAGATGCGCTGACTATTAGTGGGCTTGAACCACGCCGCCTTGAATTAGAAATCACCGAGAGTTTTATACTGCACCAACCGGATGCCGCTATTGCTCGATTACATAGACTAAGAGAATTAGGAGTAACCTTAGCCATTGATGATTTTGGTACCGGATATTCGTCATTGAGTTATTTAAAACGCTTGCCTGTACATCGTTTAAAAATAGATCGGTCTTTTATCAGCGATATTCCTCATGACACCAATGATACTGCGATTACGCAAGCAATTATTGTGATGGCTGAGCAATTAGGATTAGAGATAATTGCAGAAGGGGTAGAAACCTCTGAGCAGGCAGAATTTTTATTAGGTAATCATTGTAAACAGGCACAGGGTTATCTTTACAGTAAACCGTTAACCGCTAGTGATGCGACTGCATTTTTAGGTAATAAGGCCTCAATGCTTATTTAGCACTGAGGCTTTTATATGGTTTAAATCTAGTTAAAAAACGCCTTCATACTGTCGGCAAAACGCAGTAATCGATCGCGAACTGTCCGCTTTACTTTTATATTTAAACTACTGAGTATGAATTTTCCTTCAACACTGATTGTTGGTGCGTTAGCATCAAACTCTACGTGGGTATTTTTGGCAATGCTGCTGGCTATACAGTTAACATTAGTATGAATGTTTACGTCTTCTGGCACATTTATGTTTACGCTACCAAGTACAGATAAAATAGTGATTTTAACGTGTGACGATGTGAACCTCGCTTGTGTGAAATCGAGTACGTCACTTCCTAGAACATTGGTGAGGACAATATGTTGCGGAACATTCCATTGTCCATCTCGCTTACTTGAACTTAGTACGTTGATGAGTTTATCGAGCTCTTTAGCATCACCGTGGTGTTGATGAGTACCCAACGCATTATTTTTCTTTTGTTGATAACTTTCATCAATGCTTAAAGGCAAATCTCTGGCCAATTCACTGATGATTTCTTGATCATTACTTTCCATCGCGATATCTAAACGGCTCTCAAATGCTTCAAGTGAAAGCTCTCCGTGACTGTAATTCATAATAAGTTGATCAATAACTTCTTCACGCACTGCATCTAGTGGACGATCTTTAGCGGCAACTGTCATCTTTTTACTCCTTGTTGAATTGGATTGATATTTTAATAGCACGATATTTAGCAAGTGTAATGCCAACAATAATATCCTTATAGATCAGTGGTTAATTATAGTTAGGATTATCAAGGAATGCTGTATTGCTCAATAATACGAATTTATTGTGTTTTTGACCACTTGCTGACGAGCTAATCCCTTAACTATTTAAGGGTTGAATAATAGGCGATTGTTGTTAATATGCTAATCCGAAATTAGATATTACTTTTAGTTATATGAGTTCCTTCAGCAAGTAGAGAATCACTTAATGTCATTACAACAATCACTTAGCCAAATTTATTTAGATGCCAATGCGACAACTCCTGTGTTACCACAGGCTGCGGATGCCGCACTTGCCGCCATGAAAACTGGTTTTGGTAACCCAAGTAGTAGTCACGTTACTGGATTACGTGCAAAACAAATCATGACACAAACTCGTGAGCGAGCGCAGCGGATTTTAGGCTCGGGTGAAGGTGAGGTTATCTTTACAAGTGGTGCAACTGAAGGCATTCAAACAGGTATTATATCTGCGCTATCGGCAGCTAAGAAGAACATGGAGCCGAATAAACAGTATTGTTTACTTTATGGTGCCACTGAGCATAAGGCAGTGCCAGAATCGTTAAAACATTGGAATGCCATTTTAGGTATTCATGCTGAGATTGTCGCTATTCCCGTTGATAATCAAGGAACGTTAGATACTAAGTTCATCGCGCAACATCTTAGCAATGCGTTAATGATTTGCACGATGGCAGTAAATAATGAAACCGGTGTCTATCAAGATCTTACGGCATTAGAGCAGGTTATTAGAGCGAATAACCCACATGTTTATTGGATGGTTGATTGTGTTCAAGCGTTAGGTAAAACAGGATTAAACTTAGCTGATACTACGATTGATTATGCCCCGTTTAGTGGTCATAAATTATATGCGCCTAAGGGAATTGGTTTCGTTTATATTCGAAAAAATGCGCCATTTACACCTTTTATTGCTGGTGGGGGTCAAGAGGGCGGTTTACGTTCAGGCACTGAAAACTTACCAGGCATGGCGGCGCTTAATGAAATATTTGCCATCATGCTTGATGAATCTGATTTTAAATTCACACCAATAGCTCAATTGCATGAATTTCGGTTACAAATTCGTCGATCGTTAGAGAAAGCGTTCGGCAAAGTAATATTCAATCACGAATTTGAAAATAGCGTACCTACAACATTAAACTTTGCCATCGATGGTTTTAGTTCGAAAGAGATTATGGACTTATTTGATGCTGCAGGTATTCGCGTTAGTTCTGGCTCTGCCTGTAGTTCGAAAGTAACACGTAGCTTTGTATTAGATGCAATGGGGATTCCTGCTTGGCAAAGTGAAGCGGCTATTCGACTGTCATTTGGCCCCGCAATGACTCAAGAAGAAGTCAATCGTGCCTGTCAACGTATCGAGCAATCTGCAATGGCATTAGGCCATAGTTGTTTAATGTCGCAACATCATATTGATGATAAGGCGCCATTATCTGGTTTAATTCAATTTAAAGTAGGCGGCAGTTGTACCTGGCTATATGTAGATGCCGATGATAAGTCTGCCATTGTCATTGACCCGCTTTCGCAAGTTAGTGAACGTATTAATACCTTGATTGAGTGTCAGCAGCTCAACCTTATTGCTGTGATTGATACTCATGGTCATGCTGATCACGAATCAAGCAGAAATGTGATTGCTGATAAGTATCTTGCCGCTCAATCGAGCGATCATCTTGGCTGGCCAGACAACGCTGAAACGTTTGAATTGGGTGATGATGAATTTGCATACATCCCAGTAGGAAAAAAATGGCTAGTTCAAATTAAAACGCCGGGACACACCAGTGACAGTATCAGTATGGCCTTATGTGAACCTGTTACTTCACAACTCGACGCTCAATACCTATTTTGTGGTGATACGATTCTAATGGGAAGTTTAGGTCGCACTAATTTTGATTGTTCAAATACTGCCGATATGTTTTCGAGCTTACGTTTAATCGATAATGTTGTTTCGCGTGACACACTATTATGCCCAAGTCATGACTATAACAACGAATTTACGAGTTCTATTGATGCAGAAATAGCACGTAATAATCTCTTACAGCAAACCCTAACAGGCGTAATCAATCAATCGCAATTTGTTACTCAAAAAGATGTTTTAGATCAGCATATTGTGGATGAGAGCGGCAGTGAAATAATCTGTGGTGCCTTTGTTGGAGAATGTCAGCAACAACGCATGAATGAATATGACAGTGTGACATTAGCCAATGCGCTTAATGAAACTGATAAATCAATTAAACTTATTGATATTCGAGAGCCTCACGAATATGCACTGCAACACGATCAATCCTTTGATGAAAACGTTCCATTGACACGATTTGTGCAATTTATTAATGAAAACAAGCATGATAAAAACGCCGAAATTGTTTTACTTTGTCGCAGCGGTAGTCGTTCTCATGTTGCGGGGCAAGCGCTGATCCGTTTAGGTTTCGAAAATGTCGGACATTTAAAAGGCGGCTATGCGCTGTGCTAGGAAATAATTAAAATAGTAGTTGAAGTTGTTTTTGATAATCATTATCATTTGAGGTGTTTTTACACACCGGAACCCTCAAATGAAAAATGTTTTAATCGCATTGTCGTTAAGTTGTTTAACGGCGAGCGCGACTGCAAGCAGCAGTGACTTATTAGACAACTATGGCAAGCTAGCTCAATTAACCACACAACAAATTAATACGGCGTCGTATAAAGATGTTGGCGTAGCATCAAGCAAGCTAGTTGATATCGCGAAGCAATTTTTGCCAGCATTTAGTCAAAAGAATCCAGTGTGTAAAGAGTATGTTGATGCTGTGATGAAAGCGGCTGATACGATGCAGAAAATATCACTTGAAGAGATTGAAGCTGATTACCATCACGATGGTAAGTTGCCAAAAGTGGCTGATGGTAGTTGTTATCACGCAAAAGACTTATTAGTACACCCGGCAACTGTGGTTGTTATGGCAAATAAGCTAAAAGATACCAAAGCTAATCGCGAGAGTATGGCCGCAGAGTTATATGAAGTGATTGCGCATTTAGGCGCTGTTAAACAAGCGGTAAAATAGTTTTGATTGGAACAAAAAGGCCGAGATTGTAGTCATTACAATCTCGGCCTTTTTTATTACTGTTTGTTAATCGCTTTGTAATGCGTCTATTGGGTCGAGCTTAGACGCTTTTATCGCAGGATAAACGCCAAATGTAAGCCCAACAAGGGCACAGATGCTAAATGATAAAACAATCGCGCTAATCGACCATGACACGGCCCATTCTGAGTAAATAGAGATCAACTCTGACAGCATGATGCCAAACACCACCCCCAAGATGCCGCCAAGAATTGAAATCGTAAAACTCTCAGCGATAAACTGCGTTTGAATATCTTTTTGAGTCGCACCAACAGCGCGCAGTAAGCCAATTTCTTTGGTGCGCTCTAATACCGTCGCTAACATGATATTCATGATGCCAATACCACCAACAAGCAGTGAAATACCGGCAACACACGACATGACTATATTGAATATCTGTTGCGTTTGTTTTTGTTGAGCAAGCAAAGCAGCCGGCACGATAAGTTTGTAATCATCAACATCATTGTGACGGCGTTGCATGAGATGACTGATCGCTTGTGCCGCTGCAACAGGGTCGACATCTTCGCTCACTTTCAATTTAAGACTGGTGACTTCACTGACTAGCTCCTTGCTAGGAAACTTATGCAGTGCTGTCTTAAGCGGAATAAATACCTGATTTTGGTCGCCACCAAGCTTAATGCCTTGAAACTGTTCTTTTTTAAGAAATGGTGCTTTTAAAACGCCAACCACTTCAAACCATAGATGATTGATTTTGATATGCTTGCCTAAAGCATCACCTAACGGAAATAACTGTTTAGCGGTTGTTGAGCCTAACAACGCAACTTGCGAGAAGCCTAAATCATCTTCTTTGGTTAGCAAACGACCACTTGCCAATTGAAATTTTGATAATTCAAAAAAGCTTGGACTAACGCCAGTCGCTTCACCATTGCTTTTGCCTTTGGCACTAAAAATACTATAAGTATCTAATGTTTTTTGAGCACTAAACTGCGTAATGAATGGCAAAGATGCAACGCTGATTTCACCATCTCGGATCGATAAACCTGTCGAATGTTTACGCTGTTCTTTAAGTTCTTTTTCTTCAAAATCTTTGCTTTCAACAATAAGGTTATGAAGCCCCATGGTATTGATCATTTTCAGTGCTTCTCGCTCGGCACCTTCACCAATATTAAGCATAGCGATTACCGCACCTACGCCGAAAATCATACCTAGTAACGTTAATAATGTTCGGAGTTTGTGATGAGCTAGTTCCGTTAAAGTATCTAGAAATAACGATAAATATTTCATTAGCTGTGTTCCTTGTTCGTTAATGAAATTTTTTGGCCTGATGACAGGCCGTCAGTTATTTCTACATGGCTGAGGCTACTCTGGCCTAAGGTGACTGGTGTTTCGATAAAATCGCCATTTTCATAAATATAGACAATGGTTTGTTGGTCTTTAGTGAAAACACTTTGCAGCGGCACTAGCACTTTATCTTCAATCGAAGCAACGGTGATTTTTGCGTCTAGCTTACGTCCAGGCATAAACAGATCAGGCTGTTGTTGATCAAGAATGACAATGACCTCAAAATATTTTTGCGGATTGCCGCGCTTAACTGACTTAGGAAAGGGCGCTACATTTTCAACTTTGCCACTGTACACTTTGTTCGCATCGAGATTTAAGAAAAAACTGACAGTTTGTCCTTCCGCTAAATCGATGGCTTCATTTTCAAGTACAAATAATTTAGCTTTCATATTGCTAACATCGGGTAGCTGCGCTATTTTTTCGCCCGGCCATACTGCTTTACCTGGACGAGGCTTTTCGCCGCGCCAGTTTGCTTTGTAGGTCAATAAACCATCATGAGGCGCTTTTATTTCAAGTAAAGCAAGGCTTTGATTAAATTGATCTATTTTAGATTGATGCTGTTCTTCACGCATCTTTAACAAGCCAAGCTCACCTTGAGAGCTCGCGGAGAAACTATCGTTCTTCCAATAAAGATATTCTTGTTTGGACCCCAAGTAGGCTGCGTTTTGCATTTGATCAAGGATTTCTAACTTTGACTGAATACGGATGTCATCAATTGAGAATTTATCTGCAAAATCTTTTTCTTGGTCAATCATCCCAATGTCTTTTTTAATGGCACTGATTTGTTGCTCTAGCGAAGAATTTTTCTCGGTGATTTCTTCACGGGTTATTGCCAGCTCATTCGTTTTTTCTTGTGCTTGTATCATCATCGCTTCACCGTCAAGTCGTGCGATAATATCGCCTTTTTTAACGTGAATAAATTCTGGTGCTAACCATGCGATATTCTGCATGCCGCGACGTGTTACAGGGGCAGAAATGTTAGTGGCTTTGGCAGCAAATAACTCTCCTTTGGCTGGAATATTTACCGTGAGCTCATTGGCTTCAACAGTATAAAGTAGTGGTTTTGGCGCTTCGTCGGAGCAACTTACTAATCCCAATAGACTCGCTGCAATAATTAATCTTTTCATAGTGCTATGGAATCTCCTGCTACTAGTCCATCTTTTACAATCACTTTATTGCCATTAACGGCTTCAATTGTCAGTTCGATAATGTCGTTTGACACCGTGCCTAATCGGGTCACATGTGGTTTGCCATCAATAATATTGACCACAGATGTCGGTAATGTCATTTGATCTTTTAAGACATCAGTAATGATGTCGACGCGAGCGGTCATGCCTGGACGCAATCGTGAATCACTGCTATTTAAAGCAATAATGACATCGAAAATACGGCGCTTATCTTGAAATGACTTATCGCGAAATACTCGGCCCAAACTTTCAATGGTTCCTTCAACGACAATTTCTTGCGTGCCATCTAGTGTGATTTTTACGCGTTGTCCAATCGCTACTTTGCCGCTATCTGGCTCTGCAACTTGTGCTTTTAGCTGCATTTGTTCTATAACTGCAATTTCCATTACTGGCTGACCAAACTGAACATTTTCGCCTGCAGCTGGCTTTTCACCTTCCCAGTTAGAGCGGTAGATAATCATGCCATCAATCGGAGATTTAACATTTAAACGAGTAATATCTTGCTTTAACTCATTGACTTCACTAGTTAATCGATTAACTTTAGCACCCATCTGTTTGATATTTAGCTTATTATTACTGCGATGAAAGTCGAGTTTTTTGCGCGCTAAAAATAGATCGTTTTTAGCGATGGTAAAATCAATAATTGATTTCTTACGATCATTGTCTGAACGACTATTATCGAGAATATTTGCCTTACGTTTTGCCTTTTCAAAATTCATTTCGCTTTCTGCAATGGCTAAAATGAGCTCTTGTTCTTTTTCGGTTTCTTTAAGCTTTTTATTCTCTAGCTCTTTCATTGCACGATTAAGGTTTGCTTGTTTGTCGATCATACGATCCCTGACTTTTTTATCGTCAAAGGCAATGAGAAACTGACCTTTCTTCACTTTGGTATTTTCTGGTGCAATTTGTTTTATCGGGTATTGCCACATGCGAGAAACTGACGGCGGCGCAATGATCGCGGTTTGTTTTGATTCTAATTCGCCACTGGCATTGACTATTAGTTCTACGTCTTCAATGGTTACTTCTTGACTCGGTGGTTGTTCGCACCCTGCTACAAAAACGACCGTTAAGGCTAAAATTAATTTTTTCATAACGACTCCTTAACGCTATCACTAAAGGATATTTGACCACTCATTCCCGGTAATATTTTGACTTTTTGAGGATTCTTGAATGAAAAAGTTGTCCGATAATAAACGTCATTGCCCCATTCTTTTCTTTCTTCTGGTTGAGTTGATATCTCGGTAAGTTGAGCTTGCATTGGCAGGCTCTGATAAGCATCTAGTGTTAATGTCGCTTTGGCATTGAGTAGCAAGTGTTGATAATCGACTTCATGAACCCACGCTTCAATATAAAGTCCATTTAGCGATGGGATTTCAGCAATTAACCACGATGGCTGGGCTGTCATACCAACAAATACTTTTTCGCCATTCCAAGGGTGATTACCATAAATAACAGGGCCAGAGCGCTCGGCGCGTAACCCCATTTTTCCAAGCTTATTTTTGTTATAACTCAGCGTTTGTTTGAGCTGCGAAATAGTTAGTTTTTGCTTATTTAGTGCAACATTATTGGCGATTTTTGTTTGTTGCAGTTGTTCTTTAGTTTTCGCTTCTTCAACCAGTGCTTTCTCATAATTAAGTTGGTTTTGTTGGTAATCATATTCACTTAAGTGCTCTTTACTTACTTTGGCATCTATTCGCGCTTTCTCTAACGTTAATTCACTGCGTTTATGATTGAAAGTTGCTTCCAAAATATCTTGCTCCGCTTTACCTTGTAAACGAAACTGCTCTTCCTCAGCGGCCAACAAACTAGTGGTCGTTTGCTCAATCGTGCTTTCAATAGAGCTTCCATCGAAAACCACCACTAAATCGCCTTCTTTCGCTATTTCACCTTCCGGCAGCATCCATTGAACCTGTACACGCCAGTTATCTGTCTTAGGTGAGAAAAACGTTTGGTTATCTCCCGCTTTTACTTGACCAGAAAAGATAATTGAGCCCTTTGCCCATAACGAACTCGACGTCAGTAACATAACGACGGCTAATATTATTTTTGACATTGGGTATCCTCTATTACAACGCCGTCTTTCATGCGAATAATTCGTTGTGCATACTCAGCAATATCTTCTTCATGCGTGACCATGACAATGGTTTGGCCCTGTTGATGTAGGTTGGTGAGTAAATCCATAATCTCGTAAGATGTTTTGCTATCGAGGTTACCGGTTGGTTCGTCGGCAAAAATCACCTGCGGTTTATTAACGAGTGCTCTGGCAATAGCAACACGTTGACGCTGTCCGCCTGACATTTCAAAAGGTTTATGATGAGAGCGACTTTTTAAACCGACTTTTTCCAACATTTCTAAACCGCGCTCTTTGGCTTCTTGCGGTGACATATCTGTATATCTTAAAGGCAGTGCAACATTATCAACCGCTGACAGTCGAGGTAATAAGTGGAATGTTTGAAAGATGAAGCCGATTTTCTGATTACGGATTTTAGAGAGCGATACATCATCAATATCTGAAATAACTTGGTTATCTAACGAATAATCGCCATTTGTTGGACTATCAAGACAACCCAGTATGTTCATAAAGGTTGATTTACCTGAGCCTGAAGTGCCCATTACTGCAACAAATTCATTTTCCTTAATATGCAATGATACGTCTTTTAACGCGTTTACCTGTGTTTCTCCACTGCCGTAGCTGCGGCTAATGTTACTGACCTTAATCATTTAAACGTCCTGTTTCTTACTGCAAATTTGCGCATG
The DNA here is from genome assembly GCA_913060565.1 of uncultured Gammaproteobacteria bacterium. GTDB lineage: Bacteria > Pseudomonadota > Gammaproteobacteria > Enterobacterales > Psychrobiaceae > Psychrobium. The sequence goes on from CAJXRU010000078.1 coordinate 18,765, forward strand.
CTATAGTGCCACTTATTTTATTATTATCATAGGGTAAGTATTTCTACACGTCGCCAACTATGATGACAAAGGTTATTTAAATTAATTGTTTACAAAATGTAAGATAAGAATAGTTACTATTTAGTAACGACTTTCTTCAAAATTAAATATTTAATGGCGATAGGGTAGCTAGTAACGATAGGTCGCTTTATCTTTTCTTACATTTATTCCCCATTTTTATACCTATTATTTCTAGGGCATTATTTGTAAGTTCGCTATAATTACCGACAATTTATGGCTCTTTTGGTAATCTTCATGTCTAACTCTCTTTCTCACTGGGTAAATCTTTTACGTTGGCCGGTGCGCTTATTAGTTAAGAGTAAATTAGTACCGCGTGACCCTTGCACTGAACTTGGTATTGATCCGCAAAAACCCGTTGTTTATATACTAAAAACAGAATCAGTGACTGATTTGATTGCGCTTGAACGGATTGCTAAAAAGCTCGGTCTTCCAAACCCAAATTCGCCGATATCAATTGGCGGGAAAGAACTTCCTCGATATTTCTCTGTTCACGGCAGAATGCCGTTTGTGGGGAAAGCTGCGCCGCAAGATGAAAAATCTATTGCTGGATTCAGTGAGTTAGTGCATTTGCTACGTGATGAAAAACAGCATGATATTCAATTGGTGCCAGTCGCGTTATTTTGGGGTCGTAAACCAGGTAAGGAAGATAGTTCGGTCAAAGCTGCCGTGTTAGAAGATGATCAGGCTTCATGGCTGCGTAAATTCATGATGGTATTGTTTTTAGGACGCGACAATTTTGTACGATTTAGTCAGCCTATTTCAATGGCTCAGATGTTAGATGGTCGTAGTAGTGATGAACGTATAGCCCATAAACTATCTCGCTTAGCACGTTTTCATTTCTATCGATTAGCGCAAACGATGTTAGGCCCTAAGCTTGTTTACCGAAATTCACTGGATAAACGCATTATCAAATCGCCCGCACTTGGGCCGGTTATGGAAGAATACGGGGTACAGAAAAAGTTAACCACTGAACAAGTGTATGACGAAGTATCGAAGATGGTAGACGAAATTGCCGCTAATTACTCCGAACGTGTACTTAGAATCGGCGATCGTGTTTTATCGTGGCTTTGGAATAAGTTGTACAAGGGCATTAATATCGCTAACGCAGAGCGCGTTAGGCAACTCTCTCAAGACGGCGAAGAAATCATTTACGTGCCTTGTCATCGTAGTCATATGGATTACTTGTTACTGAGTTATGTTATATATCGTCAAGGAATGGCGCCGCCACACATTGCGGCAGGAATTAACTTAAGCTTTTGGCCTGCAGGGCCAATTTTTCGCCGCGGCGGCGCTTTCTTTATGCGCCGAACGTTTAAAGGCAACAAGCTTTACGCAGCTGTTTTTAGAGAATATTTGCATCAACTATTCAATAACGGTTATTCAGTTAAATATTTTACCGAGGGCGGGCGCTCTCGCACCGGTCGTTTACTAAACCCCAAAACCGGTATGGTGGCGATGACAGTCCAAGGCTTATTGCGTGGTTTAGACAGACCAATCACCATGGTTCCGGTCTATTTAGGTTACGATCATGTGATGGAGGTAAGTACTTATCACGGTGAGTTAAAAGGTAAGTCAAAAGAAAAAGAATCAATGGGACAAGTTTTTAAAACGCTGCGCAAACTCAAGAACTTTGGCCGAGCTTACGTTAATTTCGGAGAGCCTATTTCTCTTAATAAACACCTTGATGAAACAGTGCCTGATTGGCGCGAATCAATTAATCCGATTGAATTACAAAAACCATCTTGGTTAACGCCAACAGTCAATGATATTGCTAATAAAGTGATGACTAACATTAACAACTGTGCAGCGGCTGTCTCTTATACACATCTCCGAGCCCACGAGACTAGGCATGATCTCGTATG
>CAJXRU010000079.1 GCA_913060565.1 uncultured Gammaproteobacteria bacterium
GTAAGTAATTAACAGCCACAATGACAAACGAAGTAAACAAATAAAGTTAATTGATAAAACAATCGACCGCTACGCGGCCGAAGAAGTTACTAATGTCTATTGACTTGAGAACGGCTCATATGTGTTAGGCATTACTGCCAAACAACCACTCAATTGACGATTCAAGTAATTCAGAGCCATGTACTAAATTATGCCCTTCAGATCCAAATTCAAATTTATAGTCGTACCCTTTAAATTTTAGAGCAGACTCCATTTGTTTGTTACCAAGTGCCCAATTACCATACTTGGTATCTAAATCATTTGAGCCGCTTTGGAAAAACATTCGAATTTCTTTAGGGAATTCATTTCTTACTAGATATGGAAAGACTCCTCCTCCTCTAATATCAACGAAGCTGCCACAATGACTCAATACATTACCAAAAAGGTCAGGCCGGAACCATGCTATTGACCAAGCACAGAGACCACCTGAACTAAACCCTACCACAGCTTTGTTTTTAGGGTTTTGAGATATATTTAACCCTTTTAACGCCTCAGGAAGCAACTCATTGACTAAGAAGCGAGTATATTGATCGTTTACTGAATCATATTCAACACTACGCTGTGTATCTGGATGATGTTCTGGTTTAGTTGGCTCTTTTACGATACCGGGGTTGATAAATACACAAATGGTCGGAGGGATTCTTTTAGCTGCAATTAAGTTATCAATTGCTTGTGGAACTTTCATCGGTTTTGTTTTGTCGATGTAGTAATAGCCATCTTGAAATACCATTAAATTTGCTGAGTTATTTTCATTATACTCTTCAGGAATATAAACCCAATAATCCCTATAAGTTCCTTCATAAATGTGACTATAGAAGGTGTTTTTGGTTAATTTACTTACCATACTTCGAAGACTTCCCCAAGATGCCTAACGCCTCATTCAGAGGCAATAAAATAGCTGGTTAAAATTAGCGAGGTACGAGCAAAACCAGCTGTTTTTTGTCCTGCTGAAATGACTTGTTATACAACGTCTACTTCAGCTCTGTGAATTCTTTCCATTAAGCGCCTAAAATGCATATGATCAGCTTTTTCATCACAATGCATCATTAGTTCTTCTGTATCTCGCATTAACATATGCAACCGTTCATGCCTTTCAGATGTTGACATCTTTGACCTAGCGATATTGCTAGTTAATTTTTCAACCTCTTTTGATATACGCTCGTACTCATACGCACTAATTGAGCCGCGGCGACGAGGGTGCTTTCCTTCCATCATTGAAATCTCAACAATTTTCCTCATATCCCGCATTTCCGCTTGCAAGTATTCTAAAGCCATACTCTCTTTTCCATTTTCTAGATCGGGTAATTGTGCGGGAGTATTAAGAGCTAACAGTTTTACTATAGAGTTTATATTTGTTGCGTCAGATTCAGCTGCTGCTGTTGCCTCTAAAGATTCTTTAAGCTCTTGTTGCATATTAAGAACTTCGTGGTACTTCATTTCTTTTGAATACTCAATATATCTCAACGGTGCTATATCGAATATTTTAGGAGTACCTTTTTCTTGAATTAAAACTACTGGTTTATCAAAAGCCTGCCTTATGCCTAATTCAAATAGCACATTGGGATTTCTATTACTCAAATCACAAATAGCCATAGGAGCTTCTATCAATTTCTTCAAAATATCTAAATGAATTAAATTCGTCTCTTTAACTTCATCAGCTCTTAGGGGGTTGTAACTAGCCAAATCACATGACGGTTTTATAATATTTTCGTAGACATGCTTAAAATGCCCTGATGGATAACCATCCACCTCAGCAATTGGCATAATTATGAAACAATCTTGTTTAGAATTTTTAGCCAAAACCTGACCCTCCTTGAGTTGTATAACAGCTTATTCTACCGCAAACACTGCGATATTTGTTCGCGGCGAAATGCCGACAACAAGCTCCAATCTACTTTTATTTTATATAAAATACAACAGTTTATATTTACAGATACGCAAGGTAATGAGCGAAATACGGAAACAGTAATACAAATGCCGCAACTTTCCGTGTTTTGATATCAATTAATATTTTTTACAAAATCTCAATAAAAAACCAGCTACTTTTACTATTCGCTTACACCTCTAATTCAGCCTGCAAATGTACAACGACTAAGTCTGTTATTCGCTGTATTGATCTCCAGACATAAAAAAACCCGCTTTCGCGGGTTTTCAAATCAACTAATCATTCAACTGAGATTTAGAAAGGGATATCGTCGTCCCAACCTTCATCTAAATCTGGTGCTTTAGCTTGTTGCTGTTGACCTTGTTGTTGGAAGCCACCTTGTTGCTGTGGTGCTGCCGCAGGCGCTTGTTGTTGGAAACCACCTTGAGGTTGGCCGCCTTGTGCGCCTTGATTGAAGCCACCAGAAGGTTGGCCGCCGCCTTGACGTCCGCCAAGCATTTGCATAGTACCGTTAAAACCTTGAACAACGACTTCAGTCGTGTAACGGTCGTTACCGCTTTGGTCTTGCCATTTACGTGTTTGAAGTGCGCCTTCAATGTAAATTTGTGACCCTTTACGTAGGTATTCACCAGCGATTTCAGCTAATTTACCGAAGATAGACACGTTGTGCCATTCAGTTTTTTCTTTTTGCTCGCCTGTGTTTTTGTCTTTCCAAGACTCAGAAGTTGCCAATGTAATGTTGGCAACGGCACCGCCGCTTGGCATGTAGCGGATCTCAGGATCTTTACCTAAATTGCCCACTAAAATTACTTTATTCACGCCCTTGCTAGCCATGCTGTTCTCCTAAATTTGATCAATATTTTTGCTGGTGCGAAAGAGTAACACAGCACCAGAGAATTACAATTTTTAACTTGCTAATTTGCGAGCAAGATTCCTCGTGCATTAGCTAAGTTAAATTGCTTAGCATTCACTTTTAAATACGCAGCTTTGTCGTCAACAATGACCACGGCTTCTTCTACACCAGATAGCTCTAATAGCTTATCTACCATGGTTTGCGCCGATTCGTTGTCATTCACATTAGCGTCTAAGGTGAAGGTCTTTAGCACCCGAGGGTTAATCATGCCAGCGCTGTAAAACCACCACGCAATCACCAAAAATGTCGAGGCAGAAAACACACCTATTAAGCCGAAATACTCATAACAAACACCGCCTAAAATACCGCCCCAAAACGCGCCGAAAAACTGGCTAGATGAGTAGATCCCCATCGCAGTGCCCTTTTGTCCCGACGGTGCAAATTTTGCGATAAGTGAAGGCAGTGATGCTTCTAAATAATTAAAGGCGGTGAAAAACAAAATAACCGCGACAAAGAGTCCGATAAACGAATGTTGCAATACGTAAATCATAATTAGCGCCGCCGCCAACATTAGCAGAGACAAGCGATACATTTGTCTCATCGACTCTCGTTTAGCACCAATAATAATCAATGGCACCATCAAGAAAAACGATAGCATCAAGGTTGGAAAATAGAGTTGCCAGTGGTCAGTGCTGGCTAAATCGAGCTCTAGCAGCATCAACGGCAGCACAACAAACACCGACGTCAGCACTAAATGCAGCACAAAAATGCCCACATCTAATCGCAATAATTGTCCGTCTTTAAGCATGTCTTTTATGAGTTCTGGTGCAGCACGGGTATCGCCACGGGGCGCTTTACTCACCGCGTTTGGCACAATAAACAACACCACCAGCATGCCTAATAATGACAAGCCACTAGTGAGCTTAAACAAGCCAGCAAGGCCAATACTTTCAACCAGAATAGGCCCAACTATTAGCGATACAGCAAAGGACAAACCAATACACATGCCAATAACCGCCATGACTTTAGGCCTGTTTTCATCACGTGTTACATCTGCAGCAAGGGCTAGAATAGTACTGGCAATTGCGCCCATGCCTTGAATAGCACGGCCAATGGTGACCCCCAATACCGAGTCAGAATAGGCAGCAACTAAGGAGCCAATGCAGAAGATGACAAGACCAATAAGAATGATGAGTTTTCGACCGTAGCGATCAGACAACATGCCCATTGGAATTTGTAAACATGCTTGCGTTAGGCCATAGGCACCTATCGCAATACCCACCCACAGTGGTGAGTAACCTTCTAAGTCTTGTCCATAGATGGCAAAAACGGGCATGATCATAAACAGCCCTAACATTCGTAAACCAAATACGAGTGCTAAAGAAATCGCTGCACGTTTTTCTATTGAATTTAAACCGCTCATTGCTTGCGCTGTTATCTTACTGAGAAAAAAACGGATTGTAGCATGAATTATTTTGTGGCGGTTGCACCAAGTAACGCAAAATTAATAAAGATCAAAATGCAATCTATTAGCTTGCTCTAATCGCTGGAAATCTTCTTGCAGCAATTGCTTAAGCGCGTCTTTAACAGACTCCCCCATTCCCGCTTTATTACCACACACATACAGTTGAGCATCTTTGTCATATAGCCAATGAAACAATAACTTACTTTGCTGTTGGATAACTTCATTAACGTAGCTTGGTTTGCCAAATGATTGCCATTGACTGTCACGAGAGAATGCATAATCAATGCGCGTTAGGGTGCCGTTATCAATGTGACTATCGAGTTCGTTATTAAAATAATTATCATGGCTGCTGTATTGCTCACCAAAAATAAGCCAACTATCAGCGCCATTTTCAGCTCGGCGTTGCGCAAGAAAACTCATAAAGGGGGCAATGCCAGTGCCGGCACCAATCATAATTACTGGTACATTGCTTGGCGGTAGTCGAAAACTATCATGCTGACGCACAGCAACATTAAATATTCGTCCGATATCTGCATGACACAAATGAGCTGACGAAAAACCGTCGCTACCATCATCTTTTTTAAGGTGCCTAACTAATAAACGAACTTGATTGTCGTTAGGTGCACTCGCGATGGAATAAACGCGAGGTCTCAATGCCGCTAATTTATTCACCAAGGCTTGCGGCGAATTGGCTACCTGATTTGTCCACTCGAGTTGGGTCAGTGCATGATTAAGTTCACACGCCTGTCCATTTAGACGAACCATGGTTTGTGGCGCTAGACCATATTCAAGCAGTCGTGCATCAATGGTTGTAATGGGAGTTGGTGTCATAATTTCTAATAAATCACCTGCTTGATATTTCACATTATCGACATGGATTGTGATAGCGTGAGCTGGCCGTTGTGATTGCTGAGAATTGAGGCACAGGTTATTTGTTATCTCGCCCTGTAACCATTGCTTATCAATTTGCTCAACGCGCCAACCACTAAATTGACAAATTTCTTGCCACCACTGGGCAATGACTTGGGGCTGGGCGCGATCAACTTCTTGTATTGGGTGCATGGCCTTTGCCCCCTTTTCACTGAGTGTTTGAGCAACCTGATGCCCATAAGCACAAAATTGTGGATAAGCTTTATCGCCAAGTGCTAGCACAGAGAATTTAAGATGAGACAACGACTGTTGAAAGTTCGCCAAGCTCGGCAGAAAATCGATTGTTTTCTCTGGCGCTTGCCCTTCACCATAAGTTGCTGCAACCACCAAAAGTTGCTCGTAATCTTGTAAGTTTTCAGGGGTTAAATCGACGAATGAACGACAATCACAATGCTTAAACGCGGCGCTCGCCATATTAAGGGCGATGCTTTTTGCTGTGCCACTTTGGCTTGCGTATGCGATTAATGCAGCGTTTTTAGGTTTTAATGCAAGTTGTCTTTGGAAGTGCTTAACGCTGTAAAAACTAGCAACGCTAACCACGAATAAAACGCCAACAAGGTAGAGAAAAGTGCTATCAATAACTGATGGCAGTGCCATAATATTGAGCGCTAGAGCCCCAGCAAACACAGCTGCTAATGCTAACATGAGTCGCCATCCAACTCGGCGTGAACCAGTAATAATAGCCAAACTCACAATAAAGTAAGCCAACGTTTTCCAAATGGTCATCATTGCCATGAGTGAAGCACTATCTCTTGATGAAAACGCCATCAAGAGTTCATCAGTCCCAGATCTTAGTGATACGGTCGCCGTTTCTAAACCAAGAGTAGGTTCAATGTGCAATACGAGCGGTGAGGAAAACTCAAACCACATGCCCGTCATTAGTGCCAACACACTGCCAGCAACTAACAAGTTGGCAAGAAGTATCCAACGCAAACCATTAAGGACACAGGAGTTAACTGAAATGTTTAGCAGGGAGTGTTTAATATTGGTGAACATGTATTTTTGAGTACGATTAAATCTAAATGAAAATTATTCTCATATAATATTGCAATATGACCGAGAAAACTAGTATTATGTCGCCTCATTTTTATAGAAGTCCCAAGCCTTAATCAACACTTATTATGTTTACGTCTCTTAACAAGCAATCAATTAATGCACTTATGCGCGATATCCATATCTTTAGCGCAATGCTTGTTTTGCTATTGATGCTATTTTTTGCCGTATCAGGTTTTTTTCTAGCGCATCCCGATCTCAGTGGTAATGATTCAGACGCCGTTCAACAAGATGTGACTCCTCCATCATGGATAGCTCAAACAACGCAATGGCCTGAACGTTATACCCAACACGGCCTTAAACTCATGTTGTGGCTAGACGAACAACACAATATTCGCGGTGTTGATTATGAGTTTGAATGGGATGAATTCGAAAACTTGCTGATTATCAGCTTACAAAGTCCTGGTGGCAACACCATTGTCGAGTACTTTAAAGAAGAGGATCGCATCGCGATTGAGCAGAGTGAATTCAGCTTTTTAGACATGCTCAACAATGTTCACCGCGCCAAGCACACCAGCACATTATGGAAATATCTTTCTGATATTAGTGCCATCATCATGGTGTTGTTTTGTTTGTCGGGCTTATGGCTCGCACTTATTCATAAAAATACCCGTCGAGCGAGCAGCCAATGGTTTATTGCTGGCTCTGGCATTTGTGTTTTCGTCATTTATTTAATGCACTAACTTTTTAATTTATCACTCACCAAGAGGAAAGTATGAACAAAGTAATTGGCTTTATCGCCGTCATCGTTTTGAGTATTAGCGCCTTTGCTACTCAAGCAACAACGTTATCTGTTGATTTTTCATTGCCTAAATTTGGCGATAAAAACTATCGTAAACCCTATGTCGCGATTTGGGCTGAACACAAAGGTGAAAGTGACAACCTGTTGCTTTGGCACCTGACAAAACACAAGGGAAAAAGTGACAAGTGGTTACCCGATCTACGTCGTTGGTGGCGTAAAGAAGGTCGTTATGCTGAGCAAAAATTTGATGGCATGACTGGCGCAACTAAGGGTGCAGGCGACTACAATCTAGACCTAGATATTTCTAAATTACCAAAGAAATTCACGCTATTCATTGAAGTTGTTCGTGAAAAAGGCGGCCGTTCTATTGTTCGTCAAAAGATTGATTTAAGCCAAGCGGCTAACAATTTCACTATAGCCGCTACTGAAGAGCTAGGCGAAGTTAAATTAAGTATTCAATAAACCCAAGCTGTTTTGGGTATAAAACTTAGCTGTATCACCGCAGCTGAGTTAAATTATTCACTGACTGCTGCTATCGCTGTGAAGTACCTCGCCACAACAATGTCATAAATCCAATTAAAAACGATGGCATAAATTACAAAGAAAATTACGGCACCAATATCCAGTAACTGCATTCGCAGGCTTTCATAAAACATACTTAAATAAATGACTATTTTTCTTGTAAACCAACCCTAATTGTTTAATCTGGTTAATAGACTATATGGAGATAAAGCTATGTTAAATAAATTATTATTGACCATGATGGCACTAAGTGTTGTTAGTTGTGCTGAAACGCCCAATACTTTAAATAGCAAACAACAACTGCAAAAAGAACAACGATGTACTGAGCTTAGAGAGCGAATTAAGAAACTCGAAGGGAAACCAGTCAGACGAACAACAGCTCGTGAGTATTATGAAAAAGAGTGTTTATAATTGAGCTTCTGAAACGAAACTATTGAAACCAAATGATTTGGTTTCAATCGCCCTAATCATTGCTAAGTATTTAAAATGCTGAAACCTATTAGAATTAGCGTCACCCCACCCAGAAGCTCAGCTTTGTTTTCTAACCAAGTACCACTTTTTTTACCAACAAAGATGCCTAATACACTCATGACCAGCGTTGTCATTCCTATGATGCCACAGGCAATTAGTGGCGAAACATCCAATAATGTCAGTGAAAAGCCAGCCGCCATGGCATCGATACTAGTCGCAATAGCGAGTACTAACATAATGCGGTGAGTCACTTTAGCGATATCGTCTTCAATGCCATTACTTAATGATTCATAAATCATTTTACCGCCAATAAGTAACAACAAACCAAAAGCAATCCAAGGTGCATAAGCTTCTACCCAACCTAAAACGCCACGTCCGCCCATGTAACCAATAAGCGGCATTACACCTTGGAAAAACCCAAAGTACACACCAGCTCTTAAGGCTAAATATGGGGTTTTAGCTCCGTGCTTTGCACCTAAACCGATGGATACGGCAAAGGCATCCATACTCAGAGCGATTGCTAATACTATGACTTCAAACATCTACGTATTTCTTTATTTTTGTTTATATATTTAAGTAAAAATATACATGCCTTCGCTATGCGGGCTGCTGAGCTTAAAACCAAATTTCTCATAAAGCGCGGGCACATCAGCCATCAGTGTGATGTAAGCTTTCTTTTGTGCAGTCTTATCAAGATAATTCATGATATTTTGCATTATCATTCGTCCAAGACCTTTCCCTTGATGGGCAGGATCCACAGCAACGTCAACTACTTCGAAATTAAGCGCTCCGTCGCCAACAACTCGCCCCATACCGACAACTTCATCATTAAAAGTAATTTGCACGCCATACAAACTATTCGGTAAACCAATTTTTGCAGCTTCACGGCTGCGCGGTGATAACCCCGAAATATCGCGTAGTCGAATAAAGTCATCGACTGATGCCACCTGTTCTAATGTTTGATACAAATTCAACTCCTAGATTTGTTCTTCCCATTATATACCCATAATCAATGAAAATGCAGGTTCTATAGGCGGTCTAAAAATACAATCTACTGCGTTGCGCTCAATCGCAATAGCAAGCTATTACTCATTCACGCGCCTTATAGTTTTGTTTTTATCCTCGCTATAAATTTCAGCATATCCAATGACTATGGGTATAGCGCCGAAAAAACGTAATGAGAACTAGGTCTAATCGAATGAGATATCAAGTTTTAATCTATCTTAATCACATGAAATATTTATCTAATATTCCAATAATCAAACAACTTGTTAATGTAATTAAATTTTACTGCTTTGTGTATAATCCTTGTATTTTCCATCTAAACCTTCGAGGGCAGTATGCATCAACTACATGATCCGTCTTTATTAAAAACGTTGTCCTATATCAACGGTAGTTGGCACGTTAGTGACTCTCAGATAGACGTGACCAACCCTGCTACTGGCGAGCTTATTAGCAAAGTCAGTAACGCGGGTGTTGAAGAAGCAACCCTTGCGGTAAAAGCAGCAAAAGATGCATTTAGCGCGTGGTCAAAAAAGCCTGCCAATGAACGTGCCGGCCTGTTGCGTAAATGGTTCAATTTAATGATGGAAAACCAAGAAGATCTTGGCCGTATCTTAACGTTAGAACAAGGTAAACCCTTAGCTGAAGCTAAAGGTGAAATCGCCTATGGCGCAGCATTTATTGAATGGTTTTCTGAAGAAAGCAAACGTGTGTATGGCGATACTATACCGGGGTCATCGGGTGACAAACGCATTGTTGTAATCAAACAACCGATTGGCGTTGTTGCCGCAATCACACCTTGGAACTTTCCTAATGCAATGATCGCGCGTAAAGCCGCAGCAGCACTGGCAGCAGGCTGTTCTTTTGTTGTGCGCCCAGCAACACAAACTCCCCTGTCAGCACTTGCCATGGCAGAGCTTGCGCAGCGCGCTGGCATTCCAGCAGGTGTATTTAACGTTGTTGTTGGTGAAGACGCTCGCGGCATTGGTAAAGTATTAACAGAGCATCCAGATATTGCTAAATTTACCTTCACTGGTTCTACGCAAGTAGGTAAAGCACTCATCAGCCAATGTGCATCAACCGTTAAAAAAGTATCGATGGAGCTTGGCGGCAATGCGCCATTTATCGTGTTTAACGACGCAGACATCGACGCAGCCGTTGCTGGCGCACTGGTATCAAAATACCGTAATGCTGGCCAAACGTGTGTGTGTACTAATCGAATTTTGGTACAACGTGGCGTGCTTGAGCAGTTTACGGAAAAATTCACCGCAGCTGTCAAAGGCTTACAAATGGGTAACGGCCTAACAGATGGCGTAAACGTTGGCCCAATGATCAGCAAGCAAGCTGTTGCCGATGTCGAGCGTTTAGTAAACGCGTCAATCGATCAAGGCGCTACTGTTGTGCTTGGCGATAATGACAAATCTCTGGGTGAAAATTTCTTATCACCAACTATTTTAACGAATGTAACTAACGACATGCCGATTGCTCATCAAGAAATCTTTGGTCCTGTCACACCGATCATTGCATTTGACGATGAAGAAGAAGCGATCAGCATTGCCAATGACACCGAATTTGGCTTAGCCGCTTACTTCTACTCGCGCGACATCGGCCGTATTTGGCGTGTTGGCGAAGCGTTAGAATATGGCATGGTTGGCGTCAACGAAGGACTTATTTCAAATGCGGCAGCGCCATTTGGCGGCATGAAGCAATCAGGCAACGGTCGTGAAGGCTCTAAATATGGCCTAGATGACTACTTAGAAATTAAATATCTCTGTATGGGAGGCTTGGATAAGTAGTCATATAACTTCTTCAAGTATAGCTCTACTTAAGACCAGTAATTACGCTGGTTTTTTATGCCTTTCTTTTACTAATACCAATTGTATTAATTGACTGGCCACTTGTGCTGATTAAAATCAATGATTACTGCGTTGCTCTCAATCCTAATTCATTCGAGCGCCTTGTTCTTGTCGATTTTCTCTTAGCACAATCAGTTCACCTATTTAATGCAATTGGTATAACACCAATTGCATACACCAATGATAATTGTTACTATTTGCATCTTGTGATTTTAATGTAATTTAGGACAATAAATTTCTGCCATGAATATTCGTCAAAGTTGGTGCCTGAGTGCGCTTTGCTTGCTGTTGTCAGCCAACGTATTTAGTCAAACTAAATCGGTAGTTTCAAATGCCGAACATCTTGTGACGCAATGGATTGCCCTAGAAAAACAAAACACTCAATTAAAAAGCGAGTGGCAAGATACTCAGCAACTACTCAAGCAGCGTATTGCACTGCTTAAGCAAGAGAAAAAGCAGTTAACAGCCCTCACTTCAAACCACAGTCATCATATGGATGAAGTGACACAGCAACGTCAAAAACTGTTAACGCTGCAAACATCAATGGAACAAACACAAACGCACTTAAGCAGTTGGCTTAATAAAGAGTTCGCACAAATTCGTAATATTCATCCACAACTGCCGCCTCCTCTAGCGAATTCGTGGCAAACAACCTTAGATGACCTAGACCAAGAAAATGTATCCAAGCGATTAGAGAGTCTATTGAGTCTGTATCAAAGTTTTGATGAATTTAATCAGCGTGTTAGCACTCAACAAGCAACCATTACCGATGAAAATGACCAACAGAAAATGGTGCAGCAGTTGTTTTTAGGCGTCGCTCGCGGTTGGTACTTAACACTTGATGGCAATAAAGCGGTGTCAGGGAAACCAACAGCCAATGGCTGGCAGTGGCTTCATCAACAGCCAGTTGATGCGCAGCAAGTTAAAGACGCCTTAGCAATGCTGGCTCACAAGCAAGAAGCAAAGCTAGTCACGCTACCAATGATACTCTCATCAAGTGTGGAGCAGTAATCATGAAATACTTATCTGCATCACTTTTATTATTAACACTTGCTTATAGTCATGTGAGTATGGCGTCAGTTGAGTCAGATCTGATTAACGATATTAAAAAAGCGCAAACCTCCCTTAATAAGACGCAGTCAAGTATTGCAAAGCAAAGTGCCCAGCTCAATCGTCAAACTCATGATGCTGAGCAAGCCGTAATTACCCTGCGTAAACAAACCAGTGCCGCTCGTCGTTTGATGGACGAGCAAACATTAAGCCTGACGACATTAGAAAAGCGCTTAGCTACTTGGCAACAACAAGACACCTATCAGCGCAATTTATTAGCGCGTTTTAGTCAGCAGCAAAAGATGTCACAACCTATTGGCGATGCTGCTAGTAATGATGCATTTAGTCAAAAAAGTCTTGCCACGTTAAGCAGTGCCTTTAATCGCCTGCGCAGTCAGCTAAATCCACAATGGCGAACCACCAGTGTCGTCGCACAAAATGGTGCAATCAAGCCGGTATCAACATTGGCCATTGGCCCAGTGTCATGGTTTATCGATCAAACAAGCCAACAGGCTGGTTTCTTAGTTCATGAACCAACAATGACTAAGCAAGGACTACTGCTAGGTAATGATGAATTCGAGCAACTTAATCAGCTTGCAAACGGGCAGCAGGCACAAATCAGTTTTGATCCAACCCTAACCCGCGCTCTTAAAATTGCCCAGTCTCAAGAGTCAGTAGTTAGTCATGTCGAGAAAGGCGGGATCTGGGTGCTACCGATTATTGCCTTTGGCATATTTGCTTTACTCATTTCATTGGCGAAAGGCGCACAACTTATCCGCCTACCCACCTTGTTACCAGCACTTGCCGAGCGCCTTAGCCATATAGACGGCAATGACGCTTCTCAACTTAATCAGTTTGCAGATCAAGTCAAAGGAATGCAGCGTCAACTCATTGATATCACATTGAAATCACCAACAGGACAACAACGTGACGATCAACTATTTTCAGCATTATTAATGCAAAAACACACATTGGAATACTGGCTGGGCGCGGTTGCGATCACTGCTGCAGTGTCGCCATTACTCGGCTTACTTGGCACTGTTAGCGGCATGATCGAAACTTTTAAGCTAATGACGCTCTTCGGCGCTGGCGATGCATCAGCTGTTTCTGGGGGAATTTCTGAAGCCCTAGTCACTACAGAGTTAGGCCTTGTTGTTGCGATTCCAGCACTGCTAATGCACGCATTACTGTCACGACAAGTAAAAACTTATTACGGCGGCTTAGAAAGCTGCGCGGTACAACTTAGTCAAACCTCCACTAAATCGTTACCAAAGGCGGCTTAAATGAATATTCAAACGTTTGATAGCATCATCGTATGGGCCATTTTAGGCCTAGGCTTCTTTACGTATTATCAGATTATTTTCTTTACCATTCGCGCAAAGTCGGGCTTGTATGACACGAGTCATCGAGCATGGACTGACGCTATCACGATTTGCGTTGGCGCCTTACCTTTGCTCGGTTTATTGGGCACCATCATTGGTTTGTTAGACGCATTTACAGCGATGTCACAAGGTGAAGGAATGGGAGAAACCAGTGTCTTAACCCAAGGCATTGCAAGCGCTCTTTGGACAACACAATTAGGGTTAGTTATCGCAGTTCCCGGCTGGCTGTTATTGAGTTATTACAAAAAACTGCAAGCAAATGAGGCATTAACCCATGCGTGCTAGTTTGCAGCAGCGATTAGAAGAGCAGCAGCAAGCAATCGACTTATCGCCATTGCTCGACGTGGTCTTTATCTTGCTGATATTTTTTATTGTCACCACGGTGTTTGTTAAAGAAACCGGCGTTGAAGTAGATAAGCCACAGGCGTTATCCACTAAAAAGTTGGAGCGAAATATTATTATGTTAGCCATCACCAATGGCGGTGATGTCATTTATGACGGCAGCGTTATCGGCGTTGCTGGTGTGCGTAATACCGTCAAAGGGTTACTCGGCGTTCAATCTCGTCCTGTTGTTATTCAGGCAGATAAACTCGTAACTACCGATTTGCTCATTCAAGTGATTGATGAAAGTAAATTAGGCGGCGCTGCCAGTGTTAATATTGCGACCTTACAATAAGCTATGAAGATTAAACGTCATCACTTCTATACGTTGCTATTAACCAGTGGCTTCATGCTATTGGCAATTGCTTTGCTTTTTGTAAACCAATGGTTTGCCAAACAAGTAGAACCACAAGTTTTGGTGCGTGAAGTTCACGTCGCGGCCTTACCGCCACCACCTCCTCCACCGCCGCCACAACAAAGTGTTCAAGTGGAGCAAAGCTTAAATCTAAGCCTTGAAGGTGATGGTGCAGCCATGGACGTTGCATTGGTAGAAGTAGAAAAGCCGCAACTACAGCTCACCCCGCCTCCAGTGACTATGCAAATGGACGTAGATTTCAGTAATTCACTAACCGTTGATTGGCAAGCATTTGGCCTGAATGAATTGGATAGTCTGCCGAGTTTATTAACCCGTACTAAAACCAATTATCCAAGAACGCTAGTGAGCCAAGGCATCAATAAGGTCACGGTAAAATTAGATGTTTTCATTGATGAATCAGGCAGACCTAAATTACTTAGCGTTGAGTCACCTCATCAAAAGGTGCTAACCAAAGCGATCGCAACCCTCATCAAGCGTTCGCGTTTTACCCCGCCGACTAAAGACGGCCAAACTGTAGCCGCCAGATTTATTTGGCCCGTGGAATTTAAAAAATCATGAAAATTATTACTATGATGCGTTTATCGCTTTGTATTTCAATGCTTTCAATCTCAGCACAAGCAATTGAAGTAAAGCTCGCGCCACCAACCTTTACATTTAATCTCACTAACGAACTACCTCAAACAAGTAGTACAAAACTAGCCCCTAACGAATATGAGCTGTCTGTGGCCATCAAACCACTACTTGATGCTAAGCAATATTCAAAAGTCATTGAGCTATTGAAAAACAACAGTAATGTAGAAAAGAGCACTGGCTTATTGCTAATAACAGGTCAAGTTTATTTAGCCGCTAAACAACGTGATAACGCTGAACAGGCGTTATTAGCAGTACTCGAAAAAGCGCCCAACTTATTGCGTGTCCATCGCACTTTGGCCGCGCTTTATTTGCAAAAGAAACAGCTTAAACAAGCGCAATATCATTTAACAAAAGCAATTGAAAATGGCGTACAGGATCCACAGTTTTTTGGTCAACTCGCTTACATCAACCTTGAACAAGGCGCGGCGTGGTCAGCAATCGCCGGATACCAGCAAGCACTATTACTCGACCCTAACAACAACCAATGGAAGCATGGGCTATTGTATGCGCTGCAACGTGCAGGCAACAATCAAGCTGCCCTTAATATGGTTGATGAACTCATCAATGAAACACCTGATGATAAACGATTATGGTTACAACGAGCACAAATCACGCTCGCGAGTAATGAAAAATCAAAAGCATTAACCAGCATGGAAATGGCACTGCGTCATGGTGAAGCAGCATCCAGTAATTTATTAAGCACGGCACAACTGCATTTATCTGCTGGCAGCATGACACGCGCCGCTGACTTACTAATTGCCATTTCAGCTCAAAATCCACAAACATTTACTCGAATTAATTCAGCGATTAATTGGTTAATTAGCGAAGGCGAAATCAAACAAGCTAATCGAATTTTGGGGAGTATTAAAGGAGTCGCTAAACTTTCTAAACCACAACAGAGTTTGTATTACGCGGCATTAGGTTCAGCTCAAGAAAAGAATAATATCGAACGAGCGGTTAAGCACTTTAAGAAGTCGTTAGACCTAAATCCCAATCAAGCCAGTGTCTTAATCAAGCTGGCGCAGTATTATCAATCAAAGCAACAATTTTCACGCGCTCAGCTTTATTATCAACGCGCACAGGTCTTCCCCAACTTTATAAAACCAGCACTGGCTGGATTGGCGCAAATAGCATTAGAGCAAGAGTATTACGACAAAGCCTTAGCCTATCTAGAAAAGCTTAAACCACTTAGTAACAATAAAGTGAATATTGACAAAAACATTGCCGTTCTAAAACGGCTAAAAGCACAAGAGTCTTAACCACGCTTGCGACGTTTTAGTTTTACCCATAAGCCGGTAAACAGTAATAACAAAGGTAACAAACAAAAGGCTAACCACAGCCATTCCATGTGAGGACTAATGAATTGACCAATGTGAAATTTGTATTTAAAACGCCAAATTTGGGTAACTAAATTAGCACGTTCACCATTATAACTATTGAGTACCTCACCAGATGTTGGCTCTACCCAAACCCAGCTATATGCATGTGTTTCATCAGGCATTTTTATACGTAGTTTTAGAGGCTGCTGTTCGGTTGACAAGTAAATACGATACAAAACACCATTAACTAACGTATTAACGCCATTGTTAACAAGTTTGCTAACTGCAAGCCTTTTCGCTCCCTTGTTCACTGTATAATCAACGATAGGACGGGATTCAATATCATCAATCATTAATGTTTCGAGAACTGTTTTGACAGGTGCTTGCCAATTAAAGGCAATTCCCGACAATGCAATGAGTAATAAAGGCACTACGCAGCAAACACCGACAACATTGTGTAACTGACTAAAGAGAATTTTCTTGTTAGCAGTAAACCGTACTTTAAGTCGTTTTAGCGGATGTTTAGGTTTTATCCATAAATAAAAACCAACCAACATATTGAACATTAAACTCAGTGAAACAATGGAAACCCAGTCCTGTAGTGGTTTTTCTCCATCTTTATTTTGCAATAGTAACCAACGATGTAATTGCATCGTGAATCCATAAATGTGCTCATGAAATTCATAATGCTTGGTGACTAACATTCGATAAGGATCAAGATTTGCGTACTTTCCAGAGCTAAGCTTAAAACGCCAGACATCATCATCTTTAAGGCCAACATCAATAACAGTGACCAGCGCCTGCGTTTCTTTCTCAACAGCTTCAATCATTGCATCGATAGTGCCCCGCTCCCCCTCTACTTGAGCTTGCCATTGGGCTGGAAATATCATTTTATCTAGCGAATCGGCAAAGATTAGTACAGCACCACTGAAGCACAAAACTGTCAGAAAAATAGCGGTAATTAATGCAATATAAAAATGTAATTTACGTAATATTTTTATCATGACAAAAAATAGCCCCGCCAACGTAATCGCTAGCGGGGCGCTTTATCTCCTAGGCCTAAAACTTAGTACTTACACCAAGTTTTAATGTTGCACCTAGTGCAGCAGTATTATAGCCATTGTAGCTATACCCTTGTGCACTAGCATTGAGGTATTGCTTGTTAAATAAGTTTTCAACACCACCATATACCTTGATACGCTCATTCACATCATAATGACCACTAAGATTAACAATGCCGTAGCTGTTTATTGGTCCTTGATCACCAACCCACTTACCATCAACCTGTTCAAAACGGCTTCGGTTTCCAACGTGAAAATAGCTAACAGACACTTTACTTTTTTCTGTTGGTTGATAGTTAACTGATGTCGTAAATACTGGCGCACTGATCTGTTTTTGCCCTAGATACACATCTTTTTCAGTATTTTTACCTTCGTTGTAACTATAAGTTGCTGCAACATCAAGTTGCTCAGTTGCTTGATAATTTACTGACGCTTCCCAACCCCAAATTTTTTGCGGTGCGCGAACTGGAATGTAAATACCAGTGGCTTCATCGTATTTGTTGGTTGCGCCTAATTCTGACGTTGAACGATAGGCTGCAACAGTCAGCATGACATCGTCGAATTGGCTACTCATACCAATTTCATAGTTATCAATAATCGATGCTTTAGTGTTAATTAGTTCGATATCACTAACAGTTGCAGTGCGCAGCAAACGGCCAAGATCAGAGATGTCTGCACCTTGTGAATAATTAAAGAATGGAGAAAATAATTCATTGCCAATATAGCGCAGACCTAAGTTGTAAGTCGTGGCTTTGTAGTCTAACGTCGCGCCTTTTACTGCCATAGGGATTGAACAAACATCAGCTGATTTACACAAGCGTAGTGTATTGTAATCGTCTACTTTCACGTCAATGCTTTCTTGACGTACACCTGCTTTAACAACCCAATCATCAGCAATTGTCGTTTTGGTTTGCAGGAAGAATGCAACATTATTCATGTCCATTTCAGGCACCCAAATTCGACCATCAACCATTTGCTGCGAAGTCACGTCATTTAAAATGTCACTGCCGTAAATGAACATGGTGTCGGCATTATCAAATTCAACTTGTGTGTTAAAGACAACACGTAAGCCTGCTTTCTCAGATTTAATCAATGATTGACCACCAGCAAAGCCTTGCTGTGGGTTCGCTAAAACTGGTGAGTAGAAAAAGATGTTTTCTATATTTTGTTGGTAACCATCAACAACTAATTGAGTATTTGTAAAAACCTCATCATCAACGTATTTCAACATGATGTTGTAGTTATCTTTTGGCCCTTGAGGATCGCCAATTAAGACATCATCTTTACCAGCTTCCACCGCATAAGTTTTTTCACCGGTATTTATGCTGCTAACGACATCAACATAATTAAGTTCAGTTTGCGCATCGTAGTAGTTAAGCGTTAATTGTAATGATTTATCGTCATCAAGTTGATAACCCAGTTTAGAAAACACATTTTGAGTCGTGTTATCTGTTAATCCATATTTAAGGCCAATTATATCTCCGTCCGCATCGCGTTGTACGCCGGTCTCTTCTTTAGCAACGCTAAAAACATAACTAAACGCATCAATGTTACCATCTGCCGACATCTCAACACGGTAGCCTACACTGTCTTTAAATTTAGCTAAGCTTGCCTTAGTAGAAAAACCTAACTCAATATTTGATTGACCTTTGCCAGCTTTTTTCGTGATGTAATTGATGATGCCACCAGCAGCACCATTGCCAAACACCGATGTTGCCCCTTTAATAACTTCTATTCGCTCGATAGTTGAAGGGTCGAGCGTTCTAATACCTAATGAACCATTACGTAACGGCGTCGATTGCGGCACACCATCAATCATAACTAGCGCATTACGACCGCGGAGTGTTTGACCTGAATTACTCGAAGTACCCGTATTTGGTGCCATACCCGGCACTTTGGCAGCAAGAATGCTTTGAAGCTCTGTTGAAACTTTCATTTCGTCTAAAATCGATTGACGATTTATAACAGTAATAGATGCTGGAACTTCATCGATACTTTCAACAATTCGAGAACCAGTAACCACTATACGCTCTAACGATTCATTCTCTTTTTTCTCTTGCGCTTGGGTGCCAAATACTGCAAATAACGCCATCGTTAAAGCAGAGTACTTCATGCCTTTCATGTCAAATTTCCTTAGTTTTAATGAATAGGGCACGCACACTATCACAAATGATAATCGTTATCATTAATATTTTCGATAATTAAATAGTCTTATTTACAAACGACTCATATAGTTTAGAATTCGTACAAGTTTAATAAGGAAGAAACTGAAAATGAAACAAGCATTTACGCTCACCGCCGCCGCGCTAATTGTTGCTGGTTGTGCCAGTAAAAAAGTAGAAGATACAACACCACTGAACCCAACCTCTGTACTCAAGGCTGAGTATGCAATCAATGGTTTATATGTGCCTGACTACACTGGTAAGCAAACCGTATTAACCCGAGAATCCAATCGTGTTATTCGTGAGAAAAACAAATTTGATAGCTGGTTGATGCGCTGGGCAAATTCAGATAAATCTCGTGTTGCTGATTTACCTAAAAATAAAAGCTATGACATCGATTATGATGACAAGACCTACAGCGAATGTCCTATCAAAGGATGTAATGATGTCAGCTTTACAGACAGCCTATTTGAAAAGGACGATGATGCACAAGAATATCAAACCTATGACGAAGTTGGTTGTAGCGTCGATTTAAAAGAGAATTCTTTTGACGTTGTAAAAACAGGAAAAACTCGTGTAATCAATGGTTTTTCTACCGAACAATACACTGTTAATTGGACAACTCGTTACCACGATACTACGGGTGCTGAAGATAAGAACATTGTGACTTTTGATTTTTGGACGACTGCACCAAATGCTCAAACCAATCATGCACTGAAAGTGCACGAGAAATTCCAAGATAATTATCTAAAAACCATTGGTGATGACAGCGCATTAATGAGTTTATTAGGCGCTCAAGCTTATAAAGCCATTGCGGGTTTCACTGGTGATATCAGTAACGAAGACAATCAATTTGGCGGTGAAATAGGCCAGAAACTAGCAACCATTAAAGGCTATCCAATTTCAATCAAACTTGAATGGAAGCAACAGTTAAAAGCTTGCCAAACGGTACGTAAACCTGTTGATTACAGCGGCGACTTGAAAGACGTAGGTTCACAATTATTAGGTGGGCTCATGGATAAAGGCAAAGAAATGGTGATGGATCACTGGCGTAAAGATCCTGTTGTTCGTTACGTTTACGAAATAAAGTCTGTTGAAAGCAAAGGCGTTCGCGATAGTAAGTTTATGGTCCCAAAAGGCTATAAGCTAGTTAATCGTTCGTAGCTAAAAAACAATCCAACTAAAGCGCCTCAAACGAGGTAATAGCGATAAATTAAGGTTTTTAGTCGACTTAAAGCGTGGCTAACTCCCGTCGTTTAGCGTCTTAAATTAGAAATTGACCAATGCAAAAATCAGGGACGA
>CAJXRU010000080.1 GCA_913060565.1 uncultured Gammaproteobacteria bacterium
TTTGTGTCCCGTGCCAGGTACTTGAGCAAAATGATGTAAGCCGCACGGAATCCGTATTCTGGCGATTCGAAAGTACAAAATCTTTCGTCTTTTTGCACGTTTGCAAGGCCATCCCAATCACTGCCCTTTTCGATGTTCAGTGGATTGTTAAGCCGCACGTTTTTGTTAGGTCGTGTTGTCATAAAAACAGCTCCTAAAACAAGGGCGGCAATCGCCGCCCCTGTGATTAACTTCATATTGGTTATGGTAGCCATAATGGTTGTGTGACTATGCGTTGATTGCCGTGAGGTTTTCGAGCTGTGGGTCATCACCGTTAGCCCATGCGCGAACCGCATCAATGAATGTATTCATTGTGGCTTGCTGTTCGTTTGTGCCAATACGGGTGATGTTGCTTTGTTTCCACTGGGGATACACTCCGTCAATATGCGCAAAGGCTTGCTTGTTGATGGTTTCAAGCTTGGCTTTTGCCTTGACTTCATCAACGGTGGCTTGGCCAATGCCTTTAACCGCTAATAGCTCTTCTTCGGTTTTATTCACATGTTGCGTATTGCCAATGGTGACAGAATAGCGCTTATCAAATGCTTTCATGATTACTCCGTGATATTCGTTAGGGTTGCGCCGATTTTTTGCACGTCAACACGCGCACCGTTTAAGACCGACACCAGTGGAACGGCGGCGCTTGCGTTATTGGTCACCGCACCACGCAGCAAATACACCGCCCCCGAATAAGCGAACCGCACAACGGATGCTTTGTTGTCACACACCAATGAACATCGTTGAAGTAACGCCCCTTTAGGACCAAGCTCAAACACGAACGGCGATTGACCAAGCGATTCAATGCCGCCACACTCAATGTAAAGATAAGCGTTTTCAACGTACATCGGCGCATCACCGATGACGGACAGCACACCGCTACCTGTCATAACACACGTGCCTAGCACCTTATGAAATACATCATGCTCAACAACATGTTTACCTGCCGACAAATTGATATTGAGTTGCTTCGTTGTGCCAGTTAACAAGCGCAACGCCTGTTTAACGCTACTAAACGGGCGAGATTGTGAGCCGTCACCTTTTGCATCATCACCATCAAGTTCAACGTAAACCGTGCGTGAATTACGAGACAAATGCGTCTCGATTTCTTTAAATTTATTGAGCGGTGAACCGCCCCCTAATAGTGTTTGTCCCATTACTTTGTTACCTCTGCTAAATAGCAAGTATAGGCAGTGTTTTGTGCGTAAAGCGTCACCGCCGAGCCACTGCCTAGATTAAATTCACGGCCAGCGCTAAGCGGAATACCCACCTTATCGCCGCCGACCCAAATTAAGCCTGTGTTGTCTTCACTGGCCATAATGACGAGCGTCAAACGCTCATTGTTTGCTGCAATGTCAACGGTGTTACTTTGCGTAAAATCAGCGGGAGCCAGTGGGTTGTAACTACCACCACTTTTCACGCTAAATTCATTGGGAAAGTTAGTCACACTGACTGACTGCTCAGGTTCAAGCGTGACCTTTTGAACCGCTGGTAAGTTGCTGACTTCAAACGCCGCAGGCAATTCTAGGACACTCAACTCTTTTAGACGTCCAAAACTACTAGGAAAAATTATCTAATTTGGCTACTGGTTCAACGTATCAATGAAGAAATATGGATGTATTTAGAAGACTGCAAATCAAGCTCATAAAATAATGGGAATAATGAGTATTTGGAACAACAAAGAATCTCAATCAGGTGATTGATAAGGTGTGAATTTTCTTATTTAAAGGTCAAATTAATATTTGTCAGCCAACACCTTTATACCAACAATCATTATGAGTATTGGCACAGCGTTTTAATGATTCTTTACTACCCGCAAAGTTGCCGTACTGTCGTCTAAAGTTTCTAATTGTCTCTAACCACTCATCTTGTGACAGCCCCAGCTCATCAATTAGTGTTGGAGTACCACCGTCAATAACCCCAGATTTATTAGGATGAATCGCCCTGCCACTCCAATCGGCTAGTGCAAAGTAATCAGCTGCTGAAAATGCAATCGCATTCTTATCTTGGCTAAGTCCAAAAGGTATCAGTGATCTCGGCTGGTGTTGTGTTTGCTCATTGCGTTTAGCTGCTTGGTAACATTTTATACGCTCTTGAATCGACGTGAAATCACTGCTCGTTAGGTCATCACACATATTGGCGCGTATTGGATTTAAATCAACATACATCATACAACTGAGCAATGCCGTTTCATCAAGCAACGCTTGTGACTTATATCTTCCCTCCCAGTAGCGACCAGTGCAGTTATCTTCTTTATTGGCTTCTCGTGCTATCGATTCATTCAAATTACGCATAAACCAGCTAATATCGTACAAGCGCTCTCGCCAAACGTCGGCAAATTCAGCGATGCGAGTTAATCTCACTTCATCATCAACTTGCCCTTGGCGATATAAATCAACTAACGGATTACCACGATAAAGCCGATACCAACGGGAAATCACTGCATCCATTGGCCAATCTTGTGCTTGCTCGCGATTAACGCGAATAACCAAATGATAGTGATTGCTCATAATCGCATAGGCTGCAATTTCAATAGCAAACACATCAGAAAGAAGCTTAACGCGGTCAATTAACCATTGCCGCCGATGATTAAAGTTTTTACCAGTAAGCTTGTCTTCTCCGCATAGAAAGGCGCGGCGCACACAACGTGAAATAACGTGATAATAAGGCGTTGCGGATAAATCTATCAACTGCTGGCGGGCACGAGTCATAGCTACTTACCTCTCTAACTACAAACAATAGTTTAGCGTAGCTCATGATTCATATAGTCGCTCAAATTTGGTAGGTGAGCTTTGTCATTCATTTTCTTTATCCCTTCATTTCAAATGAATGCCCCACAAAAATAGCCTATTTACAGTATCTACAAATTTTTAATTATAAATATCGGCATCCAACGTTCGACGTAGTATATTACGCGCCTTGTAAATTGGCTGATTTGTTAATGAGATAGCATATTTCGCTGCTAACTCGGTATTTGGCACCAGTCATCAGTCTTAATAGTTATGGATTAAACATTTTGAACACTCTTGCTCAACTACAGTCAGGTGAATTATCTGGTGCAACGCGTTTATCGCTCTCTGAAAACCTAACGTCATTGCCATTAGAGGTGTTAGCACTGGCTGATAGCTTGGAAATTCTCGATTTATCTAATAATCAATTAACTTCATTACCTGAAGAATTAAAGCAGTTAACTAAGCTAAAGATCATTTTTGCATCAAATAACAAGTTTACTGACTTGCCAGAGGTGTTGGGCCAGTGTCCAAACTTAGAAATGATTGG
Organism: uncultured Gammaproteobacteria bacterium; assembly: GCA_913060565.1. Classification (GTDB taxonomy): domain Bacteria; phylum Pseudomonadota; class Gammaproteobacteria; order Enterobacterales; family Psychrobiaceae; genus Psychrobium. Next base: position 3,313 of record CAJXRU010000080.1, read on the forward strand.
ATTTAAATCAAACAAGATTAATCACGTGCCTGAGCATTCATTACCGCCTCGCCTGCGCTGGTTAATTTTGACTGATAATTGTATTGAGACATTACCTAACTCCTTAGGTGAACGCCCAAGAATGCAAAAACTCGCGTTAGCTGGTAATCGACTAACGGCGCTACCTTCTACTATGGATCAGTTATCAAATCTTGAATTATTGCGCATTTCCGCCAATAACTTAACCGCATTCCCTCAGCAATTACTTAGTTTGCCAAAACTCGCTTGGTTGGCATTTTCAGGTAATCCCTTTACCCAAAATGACATTAATAATGTATCAGTCCCTGTGATAAAACCGTCAGACTATACGCTGCACGAAGAACTCGGCAAAGGCGCGTCAGGTGTTATTTCAAGAGCCACTTGGAATAATCTTCAAACAAACTTTACCAATGACATTGCGGTCAAAGTATTTAAAGGTGAAATCACCAGTGATGGTTACCCAAATGACGAGCTGCAAGCGTGCTTGAAAGTGGGAAATCATCCTAATCTTATCCAATCATTGGCACAGGTGAATCAAGATGATTGCTTAGCCCTCATCATGAACTTAATTCCTAAGCACTACAAAAATTTAGGCTTACCACCGTGCTTTGAGAGTTGTACACGCGATAAATTCTCAGACGGATTCACCTTACCTATTGATAAAATAGTAAAAATAGTCAATCAAATGACTGAAGTTTTTGAACACATGCATTTGAATAAGGTGTGTCATGGCGATCTTTACGCTCACAACACGTTGTTTGATTCACAAGCAAACATCATTTTTGGTGATTTCGGCGCAGCCACCATGTATCACATGTTAACGGATTTTCAACAACAGAAAATAAAGGAGATCGAACAACGAGCGCTCAATTATTTTATTGATGATCTATTACAAATTTGTGAGCCACAAGATCAAAAAAGTGACGATTACGCAAGGTTACAGAAACGAGTAAACGGGTTTGAAGAGCAACTTAGCGCTGTTTAAATGTTAATTAATAAATACTTATACCCGAGCTATGAAACATGCATCTTCAAATGGCTTGGCTATTTTTTATATTGACCTTATCGTGACAGCGTAGGATACTCAATTGAATAAAAATCAAACTAACTGTTATCAAGGATAGATAAACAGCTTCACATTAAAAGGATTTAACGGTGAATAATTCCATTTCGTTTTTCATAAAATTTTTCGACAACGAGCAACATGCTAACAGCTTTTTATCAGGCAATATCTTTGCTAATCGTTTTTCGCATTTTAAAACTATCGAAGATATTGAGATGAGCGACAGTACTTTATTAACTATTTCGGACGAAGAAACCATACCTTTTAAGTCAGTTTGGCGAAACTGTTTGAATATTTTTTGCATGTATGCAGGCAAAGAAGGCACCGTAGAAATCCCTAAGGCGTGTGAAGAACTCGGAAAATTTGCAGTTATTATTAGTGACGTCGACGAGTTCTTAAATCGTGTTCGCCAAGCTGTTATCGAAAACGATTTTCACATGGAAAATAGTTTAGTGGGCTATTGTAAATCAAATGAAGCACTCGATTCTATTTTTTTAAAACCACGGCAGTTTGATTTTCAACAAGAATATCGATTTGCATTTAGTACCGGCGTTGCTGGCAATGACCCTTTAATAATGAACATAGGCGATATTAGCAACATTGCTGAAAAATGTTGCCGATTTAGCGAGATAAAAAATCGACTGTCATTCGCTAACTTAAATAACTAAACAGCAACCTCAGTGTCATAGCCAAATAACGACTGCCTGTAATCATAAGTGCAGAGCAACTCTGCCTCAGACAACCAATCTAATCAATTAAAAACAATGGTAGCAAATAAGCCTAAACTCAGTAATATGTTGCGATAAACAGCAGTAAAGAATTTAAGGAAACATGATGAAAAAAGTTTTAGCTATCGTGGCAGCTTGTGTCGCTATATTTTTATTGTACCAAGGGTACATAATTCCGGGCATCAGTCTAGCGCGTTTTGGTTATATTGGCGCAGGGGTTATATTGTTCATTGCGGCTTTTGTACCATTTTTACCTAATCTAAGTGAAGAAGAAAGAACCAGAAAATTTTAGCTTACTCGACATATTTTTAATAACTCAGCATGCCCTGTAAAACGGGCATATCATTCAAACATTATGCGACAGGCCCTAATACATAATGCGCCATCGTTTAAGAAACAGATGATGAGGCCTACACCGATAGACGGGTCAATTAGCAATCTTGAATTTGAATCTATTCAACCTACAACTAATGTCTACCACTTTATTGTATTGACTATTAGCGCACTTGCTTTACATTTTATTTTTACTTTAAAATAGCAATAAAAGCTTGACGATTTTCTTAAATTAAGTAAATTTGACTACAAAGTTGATATTAATCAATTGCATTGACGCACACATTCAACAAGGAGATGGTTGTATGGGACTATCCTTTTTCAAAGCCTCTAAAAAAGCGGAGCCCACTGCAGAAGAACTGCAAGCTCAAAAGTCACATCATATCTTAGAGAGCCTTAAAGACTCAGTTGCGTTTATTGAATTCACACCAGATGGCACCATTGTTGATGCCAATGATAATTTTCTCAATGCAGTTGGCTATTCATTAAATGAAATTAACGGCAAACACCATCGCATTTTCTGCGAACCAAGTTACACGAAAACGAATGAATATTTGTCATTTTGGCAAAATCTCGCAGCGGGTCATTCACTAACAGATCGTTTTTTACGATTTGATAAGTCAGGAACTCCAATTTGGCTTGAAGCCAGCTACAATGCAGTTCGTGACGACAATGGTTCAATTCAGTCGGTGGTAAAAGTAGCCAGTGAAATTACCAAATTTGTTGAAAAATCCAATATTCAAGAAGGCATTCTAGCGGCACTTGATCGTTCCTCAGCAATTATTTCATTCGAATTAGATGGCACTATCATCGAAGCAAATGATAATTTTTTAGCGGCGACGGGATATAGCCTCGATACCATTAAAGGGCAACATCACCGCATGTTTTGCCCAGACAACATAACAAATAGTCGTGATTATACTGATTTTTGGAACCAGCTAAATCGCGGTACTTATGTACAAGGGTTGTTTGAACGTAAAGACTCAAACGGCAACGTATTATGGCTTGAAGCAAGCTACAACCCTATCAAAGATGCCAACGACAACCTAGTACGCATCATTAAGTTTGCAACCGATGTTACTGAACGTGTAACCAATATAAAAAATGCCTCAAACGCTGTTCATTCAACGGTCGACGCCACTGAGCAGGTATCTGCCGAAGGTAAAGAAGTATTAGATCACAGTGTCGGCATTATGGACGATGTCACCAAAAATGTTGAAGTCGTTGCTAATGATATTAACGCGATTAATGAGCAATCAGACAAAATTAGTAACATCGTGAGCACGATATCGTCAATTGCCGATCAAACCAATTTATTAGCCCTCAATGCAGCCATTGAAGCAGCACGAGCAGGTGAACAAGGTCGTGGCTTTGCCGTGGTCGCTGATGAAGTAAGGCAATTGGCTGCACGAACGAGTGCTTCGACAGCAGAAATCTCTGAAGTTGTTAAAAACAATGCGGCGTTGTCAGCTGTGCTGTCTAAAAACATTCTTGAAACGCAAGAAAAAGCGCAAGAAGGTAAAGGCTTTGTTTCAGAGGTTAATACAATTTTTGGTAAAATAAACCAAGGAATGTCAGGGGTAATAGCCGCTGTGGATAGGCTTGAGTAACACAATAACGTCATACCTCCCTTTGCCCATGTTTTATGGGCTTTTTTTTAAACCGTCTTTAATCGATTAGCATTAATCATCGTCGACGATTTAAATTGCTTTATCATCACTTCACTTCGAGAACGAGCAATGCCCGGTAATGTTAAAAATTTAGTCGCCATAAATTCTTGAAATTCAATAATGTCCTTAAGTCGTAATTTCAAGGTTAGATCAAAATCACCTGTAACCGAATAGCATTCTTCAATCTCATCAATCGCTAAGGTTTGCAACGCAAACTCTTCAAATATTTCATTGTTATTAGTTTGATCTAAACTCACGTGCACAAAAATAACTAAGGGTAGCCCTAATTTATCCGTACTTAGCTTTGCTTGATATTGCTCAATAACGCCAGATTTCTCCAGCCGCTTTACTCGCTCTGAACAAGGACTCGTCGTCAAATGAATTCGGCTTGCTAACTCCGCGATTGGAAGTCGACCTTCTTGTTGTAAAATAGACAATATCGCCACATCAGTAGAATCAATTTTCATTATTACTCTTTACCCCTTTCTTACACCGTAGAACAACGCGCTAACAATAAAATTAACTTCATATAATGATTTTTCAAGTGAAATTAATTGGTTAACATCAAGATATCCAGTTTTTTTAGGGAAAACAACTGTGGTATATCTGATAATCTAAAAATAAAAAAGAGAATGGATGGTGCTATGAGTAATGTAAACGTTTCTTTTAATGGGATTAATGGAATAATTCAAACCCAGACTCCACAAACAATAGATCAAAAAATTAATGCATTGTTAGCACCGATTGCCGACATCTTTAGCAGCATTATTTTTTATGCCGTTCCGGTTGGAAACAGTAACATTCCGCTTATTCTTATTTGGCTCATCAGCGCTGCATTAGCGTTTACGCTGTACTTTGGCTTTTTAAACTTCCGTGGCTTCAAACACGCTATTAAGGTGATTAAGGGAGACTACTCGAACCCAAATGATCCTGGCGAGGTAAGCCACTTTCAAGCCCTAACGACTGCCCTATCCGGCACTGTTGGGTTAGGTAACATTGCTGGCGTGGCTGTTGCTATTTCTATCGGAGGCCCCGGCGCGACATTTTGGATGATTGTTGCTGGCTTACTCGGTATGTCCACCAAGTTTATTGAGTGTAGTTTGGGCGTTAAATATCGTCAAATTGACGCCAATGGTAAAGTCCATGGTGGTCCCATGTATTATCTTCGTGATGGTTTGGGTGAACTAGGTTATAAAAAACTCGGCAAATCTCTCGCCATTTTCTTTGCTATTTGTTGTGTCACTGCATCGTTGTGCGGCAGTAATATGCTGCAATCTAATCAAGCTTATCAACAATTTGTTGTTGCTATGGGCGGTGAAAGCTCGGCGTGGAGCGACAAAGGGTGGCTCTTTGGTACCATACTCGCGGCATTAATCGCCGTCGTTATCATTGGTGGTATCAAGAAGATTGCTAAGTTTACATCGACAGTTGTGCCCGTCATGTCGGGCTTATATTTGGCAGCGGCGTTATTTATTCTGGCAGTCAATGTCACTGAAATACCCCGCGCTTTTGGTTTGATCATTAGCGGTGCATTCGAGCCAATTGGCGTTGTTGGTGGAATGGTAGGCGTTATTATTCAGGGCTTTAAACGCTCTGCGTTTTCCAGTGAAGCCGGTATGGGCGCCGCAGCCATTGCGCATGCAACAGCGTCGACCAAAGAGCCTATTCGTGAGGGATATGTCGCGTTACTTGAGCCATTTATCGATACTGTCGTCATTTGTACAATCACAGCACTAGTCATTGTTATCACCGGCGCCTACACCTCAGCCGACGGCATTGACGGTGTGGTATTAACATCACGGGCATTTGAAAGTGTTATTTGGTGGTTTCCGTACCTTTTAAGCGTTGCTGTTTTACTCTTTGCTATATCGACCATGATTTCGTGGGCTTATTATGGCTCCATTGCTTGGGGATTCTTAGTAGGTGACTCGAAAGCACTCGATTTAGTCTATAAATTTGTGTTTTGCGTTTTCACCGTCATTGGCGCGTCAATCAGCCTAGAGTCAGTTATTGCCATTTCTGATTCAATGTTTTTTTCAATGTCGATAGCAAATATCATCGGTCTTTATATGTTGGCGCCCTTGGTTAAGCGCGAGCTCCATATTTATCAAGCTAAATACAAAGAGTAACCTATGAATAGTATTGATTTTCGTCGCCAGCTCCATCAATTTCCAGAACTATCGATGAATGAACATGATACGGCGCAGCGTATCATTGATTATATGATCCCATTACAACCAGACCAATTGATACCGTCGCTTGCTGGTACAGGTGTGGCGGTGGTATTTGGATCTACTGACGGAAAATCAGTCATGCTACGTTGTGAGCTTGATGCACTGCCAATTATTGAACTAAACGAATTTCCTCATAAGTCGCAATGTCACGGCGTATCACACAAGTGTGGCCATGATGGCCACATGGCAATATTAGCGGCTGTTGCAAAGCATTATAGCCTCAACCGTCCAACGTGCGGACGAGTTATCTTGTTGTTTCAACCTGCCGAAGAAACAGGGGAAGGCGCAAAAGCAGTACTTGCAGATGAAGCCGCCTCGAATCTAACAGTAGATTATGCGTTTGCTTTGCATAATGTGCCAAAATTTTCGATGGGAGAAGTAATTATCAAAACGGGTACCATGTGCTGTGCTTCACGTGGCGCGACCATCCGTTTTGAAGGAAAAACCGCCCATGCGGCGCAGCCAGAGACAGGTATTAGTCCAGTTCAAGCCATTTATCAGCTATTACCTCAAATAGAGCAGTTACCGCAGCTCATCAATACTCAAAGTCCTTACACTTTCGCCACAATTGTTGGTGTTAACATCGGTGAAAAGGCCTTTGGTACAGCGCCTAGTTTAGGTGAAATTTACCTGACACTGCGCAGCGAATCAGACGATGAGATGTGTCAACTTGGCGACTTTATTGAGTCACGAGCTAATCAATTGGCCAACGCGCAGGGATTGTCGGTTGATATTAGTTATGAAGACGTATTTAGTGCGACGGTTAACAATGACAGCGCGGTTTCAATTGTCCAGCACGCATTGCAAGAAGAGCCAGTTACCATCACCGATAAACCGTTTCGTTGGTCAGAGGATTTTGGTCAGTTTACAAAACGTTATGGCGGCGCGTTATTTGGGCTAGGCGCTGGGTTAAACACGCCTGATTTACACAACGGTGATTACGATTTTCCAGATCAACTTATCGATACCGGTAGTCGTTATTTCATCAAGATTGTCGATAGTATTTTAGTTCAGACACAATAACGATTACGGCCTTGTTCTTTGGCGCGATAAAGCGCGTTGTCTGCTTGATGATAAATAATTTCAGGGGTCGTAACGCTACCTTGAATGCATGCACAACCAATACTCGCAGTGACGTAGCTAGATACTGATGAATTAGGATGTAAAATCATCTTATCTCGCAATGTATTAATGACGTTACGCGCTACTAACTGACAATCATCTAAATTAGTATTTGGTAGTATAATCCCAAATTCTTCACCGCCTACACGCGCTACGATATCAGTTTCTCGTTTAACAGCAGCACTTAAAGCATTGGCGACTTCTTTTAAGCATTTATCTCCTTGCAAATGGCCTAGACTGTCGTTGTAACGTTTAAAAAAATCAACATCTATCAACATTAACGAAACCGGTTGTTTATTTCGGTTTTGAAGTTCAAGCAAGTATTTTAGTTTTTCGTCGAATGCACGACGATTATAAATACCCGTTAAATCATCTAAGTTACGCAATATAGTAAGTTCTTGATTAAGCGCCACCAATTTCTGGTGCGACGCAACTAATCGCGCATTGTGATTAACTTGCGTTGTGATCATGGCAATGACAAAAAATGGATATTTTATAGTTGAAACAAGTAATGACATGCCGCTCTGTTCAACATAGGCCACTTGATAATAAACATGCATTGCCATGATAGGAATAGTAGAAGCAATCAGCATAAACCGGCTGGCATTAAAGCACATCAGCATTGAAAAGAAACCCAACAATAACACTTTTTCTGTGGCGTGATTATCTCCCCACAACAAGGTAATCGTATGTGCCATTGTCATCCATGACAAAATGGAAAGTGTTGCACTGATGAGCACTACATTATCTAAAAAAACCTTATATTTTTTCAGTGCAATAACGTAATAAACCGTCCCTATAAAATAAAGTAGTACGTTAACAAGATAGATTGGCGCTGATAACAAGTTATCATCCACCACATAGTAGGTAAGGATACACTGAACAAAACTAACGCTTGCCCACAACCATTTAAACGATTGCGCACTATTACAATAATCAACTTCAATAAATTGACGATTCATAGGTCACCTCTTCTGGATTGTTAATTAAAGTTTAGCGTTATTTGCTCCTTAAATCTGCTAAATCGGTTCAAAATAATTGATTAAATTAGCTCAACGCCCGTTGCATCAGCCAATTGACGGCGTAAACGATGCAGTGGTTCGTAAGGCCGTAAATTAGCAATTAATGCTCGGATTAGTGTTTGATTAATTTGCTGACTGTCTAATTCACTCTCAATCAACGTCACAGTATCTAACACTGACTTTCGTTGCACTGCATCCATTGTTTCACAAAGCTCACGCATGCCAACAACCGCACTTACTGCTTTCTCGCGTTGCGCTTGTTCATTATCGAGCTCTCTAGTTAACGGAAAATTCTCACGTGTTAATAACGGTTTAACCGTCGATTTCATTAACGCGATAATTGAACTATCTAAGCAAAACGAGACGAGTGACGCACAGCGCTCAATTGAAAAATCGGCTTCGTCTAGAGTTAGATACACTGAATATTCTTGTAAAAGACCATTAACTAGTGACACGCTATCAAAAAGCCAAGGCTTGATATGATCGCCATACGCCTGGAGTAAAACGCGTTGTTGAAACAAGTGATAGTTCAATCGGCATTCTTGAACTACCGTCATGAGCTCTTTTTCCATCACTAAAATATCATCCGACAGAAACACTTGAATAAATGACCGCTCATTCAACACTTCTTGAAACTCTTGCACTAGGTAAGCATTCAATAATGTTTGCCCTGTCTCGGTTGAACGTTCAAGTAACTGCTCGACTAGACGACAACCTTTTTCATCAGATTGCAAAAACAACGCTTTAACAATATCAATCTTACTCGAAAAATAAGAATACACCGATCCCTTAGCTATACCAGCACCATCAGCAATATTCGCAATAGTAGTGCCGCGGTATCCTTTTTCGATAAATATCGCTTTTGCTGTCGATAAAATTAAATCTCGTTTTGACATAATTGTTTCAAATTCTCGCCTTCTGAAGATAGTAATTTTGCCATAAAAATAAAAATTGACCAAGTGGTCATTTGACACATGACCATTTGGTCAATATTATAGTTATGTAAAATACACATCATTGACTAACTAGTCATTAAATAATGAGGTCGTTATGCAAGATACTAAGACTAGCCATCAATCGTTATGGCAACTGCTCGCGCCGTGGCGTCCAACAAACAAGTCATTTATTGGATTGATCTGTTTAGTACTAGTGACAACAGCACTTGAATTAGTTTTACCGCTTTATTCTAGCTACCTTGTCGACTCCATTGGCGAACAAGGCATTAGTTCATTGGTGTTAATCGGCCTTATTTCAATTGTCTTATTAGGCGCCGTTTTTGAAGCGATTTTAAGTTGGTTTGGTGGTCGTTTAGGCCATCGAATCAGCTACAAGTTGCGCTTTAGTCTCATTGGACGATTGCTAAACAGTCAAACAAAACAGATGGATAAAGAGCACAGCGCTGAATTAAGCGCCCGTGTCGTCAATGATTCCTATGAAGTAAAATCGGTGTTAGCGGAAGATCTTATCGGCCTACTAAGCGGAACTATTTCACTGATTGCAGTTATCAGTATTATGTTTGTGCTTGATTGGCGACTGACACTTGTATTAGTGGGTTGTGTACTCGTTGGTTTTATTTTAATTACACCTATCGCACTAATGATGAATAGTGTTGGTAAATCAATGCAAGCCGCCGAAGCCAACTTATTAAAATATATTACTGAATGGCTACGCTATGGCAATTTAATAAAAGCCCATAACGCAACGCAACAACTGCATAAAAAATCGAAAGCGTTGCTTGATGATTGCTATAAGCACGAAATGAAAGCAACATTCATTGAGTCGTTAATTGGCCCTATCGCTAATCTTGTCTTAATGATTAGTATGATCGCGATTCTTGCTTTTTCAGCTTATTGGATGGCTCAAGGCAGCATGTCATTGGGTACGGTCACTGCATTTTTACTGTATTTATTTGGACTAGCATTTCCGCTAATGTCAATGGCGATGTTTTTTACCAATTTAAATCGTGCCATTGGAGCGTCAGGTCGACTAAGTGAAATCAGTGAGTTGCAACAAGAAATTACATCACAAAATAACGACGTAATCACAGTAAAACATGTCGCGTTTAAACACTTGAATTTCCTACGAGAAGAGCAACATATCTTAAACAACGTGTCCTATGATTTTCATGGCGCAGGATTAAGTGTTGTGGTGGGTGAAAGTGGCAGTGGTAAAACGACGTTGATAAATCAATTGTTAGGATTTTATCCAGAAACCCACTCTCAAATTTTTATTAACGACAAGCCGCTATCGAGTTACAACCTGAGTCAGATCCGCGAAGCCATTGCGTGGGTAGATCAAGAGCCTAAGTTATTACATGCTTCTATTGAAGAAAATCTCACGCTTGGACTTAATCGTGAGGTAGATACGCAAGAGTTGTTAGACGTGCTTCATCAAGTAGGGCTAGATGATTGGCTTAGCCGTATCAACCATGATTTACAGCTCATGGTGTCAGAACAAGCCCATCAACTATCTGGTGGTGAAAAACAACGTTTTGCTATCGCACGTGCCTTATTAAGGAAAGCGCAAATAATTCTTCTTGATGAACCAACATCAGCTCTCGATGCTCAAAAGAAAACAGCGTTGATGTCACTAATTAGAGAGCTTGCAAGTACTCGTCGTGTCATTATGATCTGTCATCATCTTGAGCTAATTGAGCCATCTGATGACGTCATTGAAATAGCCAATGGAGTGATTGTCCAAAATCCAGCGTAAGAAAAATTAACTGTCTAAATTTCGGTTGAGTCGCCACGCATTTTGTTGCAAAGTAGCGGCTCAATTAATGATGACGGACAGGCTAAATGTCAAACTTTCTACAACTCGTATTCTTAGGTGCAATTTGGGGGGCGTCTTTTTTATTCATGCGAGTTGCCGCCATTCCACTTGGCCCAGCGGTGCTTATTGAAGGTCGCGTCCTATCAGCCGCAATAGTCCTTAGTCTTGTAGGTTTGCTATGGCGTAAAAATCTCAACTTCCTCGCTCATCCTAAGCATTTCTTTATGCTTGGACTAATGAACACCGCCATTCCTTTTCTATTATTTGCTTATGCCGCGAAAACCCTCAATGTGTCAGCATTAGCCATCCTCAATTCTACTGCCCCTATTTGGAGCGCTATTATTGGCGCAATTTGGAACAAAACAAGTCTATCTAAATCAGTTGTATTTGGTCTTTGTTTAGGTGTGATAGGCGTTGCCATCTTAGTAGGATGGGATGCTATAGAGTTAGGCCGAGGTGCGATTTTCCCGCTACTTGCGGGCACAGGAGCTGCTTTTTGCTATGGCGTTGCCACTAATTACGCTAGCCGCGCGCCTAAAGTTGAAGCATTTAGTAATGCACATGGCAATATGTGGTGGGCGGTATTACTCGTATTACCTGTCATTCCTTTTTTACCTGCCGCAGGGCCTGTAGATATCGATGTAGTGGGCGCCGTACTTGCGCTAGGAATACTATGCACCGCAATTGCCTACTTAATATACTTTAGACTGGTTGCTGCGATTGGCCCCTCGTCAACGCTTTCTGTGACATTTCTAATTCCCGTGTTTGGCATTCTATGGGGGTATCTATTCTTAAATGAACCTGTAGGAATCAACACCTTGTTTGGCGGCACTCTCGTCATCGTAGGTACGATGTTTGTGACAGGTTACGCGCAAAAACTTGTTCCAATATTGAGGAGTGAAAAGGCGTAAAAATAACGTATTCACCGTTTAAATATTGAATTTATTAATCAAAATCAGCACTAATCTCGTTTTTTGTAACGTATTGTGGTTATATAGCATTATATGAAGTCGAAGGCAGTTTACGCAATGGATTGCACTCAAGGGTGGCTATGATCAAGTTTAATATCAAAACGCGTATCGTCGTATTTGTCTTGTTATTCGAGCTTGTTGCGTATGGCGCAATTCAGCTGTTTAACCACGTCATCTATAAAAAAGAATTGATGGCGTTGAAAATCAAAGAAATCGAACAGCTTTTTCATGTCGGCAACGAAAAAATCAATGCCATGAGTTCACTACTCGAACGTAATGCGATCCACCTTGCCCAAATCGGCGAATACCTTTATCAACTAAAGCAACAGAACAAACTCTCTAGCGCAGAACTCAGTAATCAATTCAAACAAACATTACTAACAAATTTCAGAGCACTGCCAGAAGCGGTTGGTGGTGGAATTTGGTATGAACCTTATGTCTACGATAAAAATGAACAGTTCTTTGGCCCTTATGCTTATCAAACAGACAAAGGCGTGGAATTCACTTGGAGTTTAAGTCATCTTGAATATAATTATCACAGCATGGATTGGTATCAAATAGCCGTAAAAGATAATTGGGGAGCCGATCAGAATGTCTACAAGCCTGTCATTTGGACAGCACCTTACGTTGATGATGCGGCGACATTTTCATTAATGATGACTGTAGATGCCATTATGTATGACAAACTACGCAAGCCTATTGGTGTATCGACTGTAGACTGGTCACTTGAACACATCACTTCATTTATCCAGACGCTCCATGTTACTGAAAACTCTCAAGCCTTTTTGATTCACGAACAATCACAGCAAATACTTAGTTTTCCTCAATTGCTACCTAACGCAGATGATTGGCCAGCACTTAGCTGGTTTAACCAATTATTTACTGATCTTCCGGCGGATTCATTGTCCCAAATACCCAGTATCAAACTCAACGGCAATGACTACCATCTTGTGTATACACGTACTCAATCAGGTTTCATTTTTGGCTCGTTAATTCCCGTAGCAGATTTAGAAGATGATATTAACGAAATAACTTGGCTCACCTTACTCGCTGGTAGCCTTATCGGCCTGATCTTTTTAACGATACTGTTATTATTTTTGAAGATCTTATTCTCTCCCTTTGACCGCGTCTTAGCACAAATTAAAGCCTCAATTACGCATGAATCCAGCGACGACGATATCGTCACGGTACATTCAATTAACTACCCTAAACGCAATGAGTTTACGCCCATCATTCATGCACTCAATGAAGTTTATGGCCAAGTAAATAGTTATATTTCTGATATTTCTATGCACAACGCTCGATTAAAAGTATCCAAACTCGAAATAAAGCATCTTAACGAACAGCTCGAATATAAAGTGATAGAACGTACTGAACAATTACGCCTAAAAACTGAGGAGGCTCAAGCGTCTCTGGCTCACTTAAAAAATACGCAGCAGCAACTCATTGAACAAGAAAAGCACGCTTCGCTCGGCAGATTGGTCGCAGGGGTATCTCATGAAATTAATACGCCGCTTGGCGTAAGCATTACTGCTTGTTCATGTATTTTTGATGAAATTACGCGCTTACAAGACAAAATTACCAATCAGGCATTAACTAAATCAGATTTTGAAGAGCGCCTTGACCGAATTAGTCAAAGCGCACAAGTGATGCAAACAAATTTAAAACGCACCGGTGAGCTTATTGCGAGCTTTAAACAAATAGCTGTCAACGAAGCGGCCGAAGATTGTCACCATTTTGAATTAACCCAATATCTGCATGAGCTTGTGCTTACTTTAACGCCGAAAGTAAAAGCAAATAAACATCATATAAAACTATTAAATTCAGCGGCTCCCATTCAGCTCTATTCTGATCCTGCTGCTATTTCTTTAGTTATTCTAAACATTGTAGATAACGCCCTAACCCATGCTTTTAGACAACCTCACGGTCATATTTTTATTGACGTATCTACCGATGGCGAGCACATTCAAATTACCGTAAAAGATAATGGAGATGGCATGGTTGAGGAAGTCTCGTGTCTCATTTTTGACCCTTTTTTCACCACCACACGAAGCGGCGGCAATAGTGGCCTGGGTATGCATATTGTTTATAACATTGTAACCCAACAACTCCACGGCAATATTGAGTGTAAAAGCAAACTTGGCCAAGGGACAGAGTTCATTATTACACTGCCATATGACCCAACAAGAATCCCGCAATAAGCGTTAAAGAAAATATAGGATGGTTAACGCCAAACTGAGAGGTCCACATTACTTGGATAATTAGTGATGCACCACGCAAGCCAAACGTTTTGTGCCCTACTTGAGCCTTGTTATGGTGAAACGTCTTTAAATTTTGAAAATTGATATTCTCGGATTATGCCCCAGATACAAATATTAATAACACCTGTAAAAAAGAATACGATAACCCACAAATAAACTGGGCTCTCAAAATAGAATAATAATTTACTCAGTATCGCATATAAAAATACTGAGATAATAAAACGAGCAGCCTAAGGCTTAGGAGTTGTTTCATCAAATATTTCCCTTAGTGCAGAGTTTTTATTATCTTGTTCCGCTTCCATGCCTTCCTCTTCAATATAATGCTTCAATAATAAGTGAGCCAAACGTGTCATGCCATGGTTAGCGAATCTTAATTCCTTGACTTGTTACATACCGACTAATCATCGGATTTAGTCTTCGAACCAAATGTACCAAACCATAAAAAAAGGCCAGAAAAAACAATATTTTTACCTAGATAAGAATAGTATCCCCAGTGTTCTCCTTTCACAAAAGTAAACTTTCCATCAATTGCAACATTAGTTGTTAGTGTTTCAAACGTATTCAAAATAAAAGGAGCAGAAACCAATATCATTCCAATGCGAAAAAGCCAAAGATGCTTCTTTGACAATTCTAATGTAACTAATTTCAATGGTCTCACTTATTCAAGCACTCCTAGGAATATAACGCCCGCATTAATTGCGGAGCATGTTGGACGCATTTTTGCGCCGTTTGTTCTTTGCAAAAAATCGAACAGCTTGCGATGTCAAATTTTATGCGCTGGTTATAAGTCATTACATCGGATTATTTAACAGAGATAAAGCGGATTTTTTTAAATCGTCTGCGCTTAAAAAGCTTCCACCTTGAGGCTCAAAAGTTGTTGCATCATAACCTTCGGTTAACAAATACGCCGTTGAAAGTGCAACAGTCATCTCTTGAAAATCTCCACCCCAACGAAAAGTAACCACAATAGGCTCTTTATACTTAGCGTTGTCAAACGATGGGAAATAGCTTGAAACTTCTTTATATGGTGTTGTGTAAATTTCAACACCTGATTTTTTCTTACTTAATACAGCTGGGAGGTACCCTGTATGCTGTCTTAGTTCTGTATTGGAATGATAAACAATTGGGATAGTATGGTCTGAGGCCAAGACATTTAATTCATCAGTATTGGGTAGTTTTTCCAAAGCCATAATTACGAATAATTCCATTGCCATTGAAGACTCCTTTGAACTCAATTTGGCTTATAACAGCTTAATAAACGGAAAGTAGTGGGATAAATGTTCGTGCTACTTTCATGTTAAGAATTCACGATAAATTAAGTCCATTTTTTTTACAAGCACTTAAGTTAATTTAATAAAACTAACTGCGTGAAAGGCGGAAGCAATCCTGATAATAAGCAAAAATGACTCACTACATAAAGACTGGATAAATAAACAATATTAATAAAATGTATTTAATAGCTCCCCACAAAGAAAAAAGGCACTTAATGTGCCTTTTCTAAATTGGTGGCACAGAGATAGGGATTTGAACCCGTAGCACAAGGAGTGGATAAACTGCTTTTCTTTTCTCTAGATTTAAAAAAGCAAAAAGGCCGTTAAATCTTTCGACTTAACGGCCTTTTCTAAATAGGTGGCACAGAGATAGGGATTTGAACCCGTAGCACAAGGAGTAGATAAACTGCTTTTCTTTTCTCTAGATTTAAAAAAGCAAAAAACCCGTTAAATCTTTCGACTTAACGGGCTTTTCTAAATAAGTGGCGGAGAGATAGGGATTTGAACCCTAGAACGGGATAAACCGTTGCCGGTTTTCAAGACCGGTGCATTCGACCACTCTGCCATCTCTCCGCAGCTGGTGAAGCGCATATTAGTGACAATCGCCGCGCTTGTAAAGCCTAAATTTAAAATAAAATATCGACTGCACACCAAGTAACCAAAATAGCTATTTTTGCATCAACTATTAGCTTGTTGTCTATTAAGACAACAGCTTAGCGTAAACAAATTTACGGTGATAACAATTTACGCTGCCAGTTGTCCTGTGCGTCTTTGGTAAAGGTGTATCTATCGTGCAGGCGATCTGCACGGCCTTGCCATAACTCCATAGTATGAGGCGTTAATTTAAAGCCTCCCCAAAATGGTGGCAGTGGAATTTCTTTGCCAGCGTATTGCGCTTCGATTTCTTTGGCCTTAAGTGCAAGCGTTTCTCGGCAATCAATTTCTTGGCTTTGATAAGACGCCCAAGCACCTATTTGGCTTCCGCGCGGTCGCGAATGAAAATAAGCGAGTGATTCAGCTTCACTAACACGCTCAATAGCCCCTTCAATACGGACTTGGCGCTGTAAAATATTCCAGTGAAATACCATAGCAGCATGCGGATTAGCGGTTAGCTCTTGCCCTTTTCGACTGCCATAGTTGGTAAAGAACACAAACCCTGAATCATCAAATGATTTAAGCAGTACAACGCGTGCTGATGGTTTCCCTTCTGCACTGGCGGTCGCTAATGTCAGTGATTCTGGTAGCACAATGCCCGTGTCTTTGGCTTGTGCAAACCATTGACTAAACATCTTGATAGGATCATCTAAGACATCAACATTGATGTTAGAGCCCTGTCTCTTATACACATCTCCGAGCCCA
>CAJXRU010000081.1 GCA_913060565.1 uncultured Gammaproteobacteria bacterium
GTGCCGCGTTATTCGTCATTCACCTAGATAAACTAGGCATCAATCCTCATGTCTTGCCCAAAATGCTTTTAGATTGAACAAAATTTGAACCACAAGGACCAACAGACCCTATTATTTAAGTTTTCTAATTAGACTGAATTTTCGACTATCGTATATTGCATTTTATAGCGCTTGATAACAATCGTTACTAGTTAAATAATTGAGTGGATATGTTGAATGTGATAGGAAAAGTATTTAAAAAGCCCCGTGATACTGATATCACAGGGCTCATAGTACTTGATTATAGTGCTTGATTAACTTCCTAATTACGCTGGCTGCTGAATAATAACGTTGTCAGCTTTTTTCATGTATTGTTCCATTTTATGGAAGTTTAAATAACGATAGGTATCTGCTGCCGTCGCATCAATTTGCTTAGCATACTTCATATACTCAGCTGGACTTGGCAATTTACCTAAAATTGCACCAACACCAGCTAGTTCTGCCGAAGTTAGATAAACGTTTGCGCCCGTGCCAAGACGATTTGGGAAGTTTCGCGTAGAGGTTGATAATACGGTCGATTTGTCTGCAACACGCGCTTGGTTCCCCATGCATAAGGAACAGCCGGGAGACTCAATCCGCGCACCCGCACGTCCATAGATGTTGTAATAACCTTCATCGGTTAGTTGCTGCGCGTCCATTTTAGTGGGCGGTGTAACCCACATTCTGGTTGGCAGGGTAATATTAGCAGCATCAATGAGTTTACCGGCGGCGCGGAAATGACCAATGTTTGTCATACATGAACCAATAAAGACTTCATCAACTTGAGTGCCTTGAACGTTTGATAATAGCTGCGCGTCATCTGGATCGTTAGGACAACAAACGATCGGCTCTTGAATGTCATTAAGATCGATTTCTAAAATATGAGCATATTGTGCATCGCTATCGGCCTCCATCAATACTGGATTAGCAAGCCAATCTTGCATACCTTTGATGCGGCGTTCTATCGTGCGCACATCGCCATATCCTTCTGAAATCATCCATTTGAGCATGACTATGTTAGATTCTAGATATTCTTTAACAGCATCTTCTTCAAGTTTAATGGAACAACCAGCGGCGGAGCGCTCAGCTGACGCATCAGATAATTCGAATGCTTGCTCCACTGTTAATCCTTTCAAGCCTTCAATCTCTAGCACGCGACCAGAAAACTCATTCACCTTGCCAGCTTTTTCAACAGTTAATAATCCGTTTTTGATGCCGTAATAAGGGATCGCGTGAACGAGATCGCGCAAGGTGATTCCCGGTTGCATTTCTCCTTTAAAACGCACAAGTACTGACTCAGGCATATCAAGCGGCATGACACCCGTCGCTGCTGCGAATGCTACAAGGCCTGAACCAGCGGGAAAAGAAATACCTAACGGGAAACGCGTATGTGAATCGCCACCTGTACCTACAGTATCCGGCAAGAGCATGCGGTTTAGCCATGAGTGGATAACACCGTCACCGGGGCGAAGTGATACGCCGCCACGATTCATCATGAAATCTGGCAAGGTGTGGTGAGTTTGTACATCAACTGGCTTTGGATAGGCAGAGGTGTGACAAAATGATTGCATGGTTAAATCTGCAGAAAAGCCTAGACAGGCAAGATCTTTTAACTCGTCTCGGGTCATTGGTCCTGTGGTATCTTGAGAGCCCACTGTCGTCATCTTAGGTTCGCAGTATTGACCTGCGCGTACGCCGTTAACGCCGCAAGCTTTACCCACCATTTTTTGTGCCAGTGTATAACCTTTGCCTGTTTCAATGGCGTCGACTGGTTTTGCGAACAAATCTGTTTCAGAAAGCCCTAATGCTTCACGTGCACGGCCCGTTAAACCGCGGCCAATGATAAGCGGAATACGGCCACCCGCACGAACTTCGTCGAGCAATACCGGACTGAGTTCAAAGGTAGAGATTATCTCATTACCTTTTTTAACCACGCCTTCATACGGGTAAATATCAATGATGTCGCCCATATGCATTTTTTGAACATCTAATTCTATTGGCAAGGCTCCGGAATCTTCCATCGTGTTATAAAAGATAGGCGCTATTTTTCCGCCAAGACAAACGCCGCCAGTGCGTTTGTTTGGAACATATGGAATATCGTCACCCATAAACCATAATACGGAGTTGGTTGCTGATTTACGTGACGAGCCTGTGCCAACAACATCACCAACATAAGCTAACGGAATACCATCTTCTTGTAATGCTTCTATTTGAGTAATTGGGCCAACAGTGCCGTCATCATCCGGCGTAATGCCATCGCGTTCAATTTTTAGCATTGCTTTAGCATGTACTGGGATATCTGGACGAGACCATGCATCAGGTGCTGGTGATAAATCATCGGTGTTAGTTTCGCCCGTGACCTTAAATACTTTGACGGTGATTTTTTCACTGACTTTGTCACGAGAGGTAAACCATTGCGCGTTAGCCCAAGATTGCATAACGTCTTTTGCAGCTGCATTTCCAGCGTCCGCTTTTTCTTTGACATCATAAAATGCATCAAACATTAACAGTGTTTTCTTTAGGCCGTTAGCTGCTGTTTCTGCAAGTTTTGTATCTAAAAGGTCAATCATCGGCTGGATATTGTAACCACCCAACATAGTCCCTAGCAGCTCGATTGCACGCTTACTTGATAATATCGGTGAGCTTGTTTCACCTTTAGCAACCGCGGATAAGAATCCCGCTTTAACATAGGCTGCCTCATCAACACCTGGAGGTACGCGGTTGGTTAATAAATCTAATACTAATTCTTCTTCACCTGCTGGTGGGTTTTTGATTAACTCGACTAACTGAGCGGCCTGAGTTGCATCTAATGGTTTGGGTACAACGCCTTGTGCGGCGCGATCTTCTATATGTTGTTGGTAATCCTGAAGCACAATGTTCACCTCTAATATTGTAAGCAAAGTTAGTTTATTAATGTCTCTTTAATACTGACGGCAATACAGATTGGCTAACTTTCTTAGATTAAAATTTCTACATTATCTTACTTCAATCTGCGGATTTGTTGACGTATACCAAGGGATAACTAGCTTATTCCTGTCATCAATGAGAATTATATATTTTAAAAATCAACAGATTAAAATTATAGAGTCGCTGATTTATACGACTAATTAATGAGGTGAGTTATGAAAAATAACCTTTTAGAAAAATACAAATTTTGATATTGGTGACGAGTAAACTATTGTGTAAATGGTTGTCACTACAATAAACTTTGCTTATTCATGGCTTTTATACTGGGTATATTCTTGCTGAATAGTCTTTATTTGGACAAAGGATTTATAGTCGATAAAAAGTCAGGTAAAATGGGCAAAAAATTATTACCCAGCTAATGACCGTAAATTATTAGCATTAAATAGCTAGAGAGAGTATCAAATGAGTCTGTATTTAGAATATTTAGCAGAAATTGAAAGTCGTAAAAATGACCAAGGTTTAGCACCTAAGCCAATTGATAGCGCAGCGCTATTATCTGAAATCATCGCTCAAATCAAAGATACTGGTAATGAGCACCGTGAAGAGTCCCTAAACTTCTTCATCTACAACACACTGCCAGGTACAACAAGTGCTGCTGGCGTTAAAGCGGCTTTCTTAAAAGAAATCATCTTAGGCCAAGAAACTGTTGCTGAAATCTCAGTTGAGTTTGCATTCGAACTACTTTCACACATGAAAGGTGGTCCTTCGATTGAAGCATTACTTGATCTTGCACTAAGCGACGATGCAGCCGTATCTGCTCCAGCCGCTAGTGTACTGAAAACTCAAGTATTTCTATACGACGCTGATACAAGCCGTATAGAAGAAGCATTCAAAGCGGGTAATGCGATAGCTAAAGAACTTCTTGAAAGCTACGCTAACGCTGAGTTCTTCACTAAGCTACCTGACGTTGACGCTAAAATTGAAGTGGTAACTTACATTGCTGGCGAAGGTGATATCTCTACCGATTTATTATCACCAGGTCATCAAGCGCACTCACGTGCCGACCGTGAATTACATGGCAAATGTATGATCACCCCTGAAGCGCAGGAAGAAATCCAAGCACTTCAAGCGAAGCATCCACAAGCAAAAGTAATGCTAATTGCTGAAAAAGGCACCATGGGTGTTGGTTCTTCACGTATGTCTGGTGTAAACAACGTAGCACTTTGGGCTGGTAAACAAGCAAGTCCTTACGTTCCTTTCATCAACATAGCGCCTGTTGTTGCTGGTACTAATGGCATCGCACCAATCTTCTTAACGACGGTTGATGTAACTGGTGGTATCGGTCTTGATCTTAAAAACTGGGTTAAGAAAGTAGATACTAGTGGCAACGCTGTTGTTGACGAAAATGGTGATGTAGTTCTAGAAGAAGCATACTCAGTAGCCACTGGTACAGTATTGACTATCGATACGAAGTCGAAGAAATTATTTAACGGTAGCGAAGAGCTAGCAGATATCTCTTCAGCATTTACGCCACAAAAAATGGAATTCATGAAAGCTGGCGGTTCTTACGCTGTTACTTTCGGTAAGAAACTACAAACGTTTGCTGCTCAAGCATTAGGTGTTGCTGCTCCTGTTGTTTACGCTGCATCGAAAGAAATTTCACATGAAGGTCAAGGTTTAACAGCGGTTGAAAAAATCTTTAACCGTAACGCTGTAGGCGTTGCTTCAGAAACACCGCTACATTCTGGTTCTGACGTTCGTGTAAAAGTAAACATCGTTGGTTCACAAGATACTACCGGCCCTATGACGTGTCAGGAACTAGAGGCAATGGCTGCTTCTACGATTTCTCCATTAGTAGATGGTGCTTTCCAATCTGGTTGTCACACAGCGTCTGTTTGGGATAGCAAAGCAAAAGCTAACACACCTAAACTAATGGCATTCATGAACGCATTTGGTGTAATCACTGCACGTGATCCAAAAGGCGTTTACCACTCAATGACTGACGTTATCCATAAAGTATTAAACGATATTACGATTGACGATCGCGCAATTATCATTGGCGGTGACTCACATACTCGTATGTCTAAAGGCGTTGCTTTCGGGGCGGATTCGGGTACGGTTGCAATCGCACTAGCGACTGGAGAGTCAGCCATGCCGATTCCTGAGTCAGTAAAAGTAACCTTTAAAGGTAACATGGCTGGTCATATGGATTTCCGTGATGTGGTACACGCAACGCAAGCGCAAATGCTTAAGCAATTTGGCGGCGAGAACGTATTCCAAGGCCGTATCATCGAAGTACACATTGGTACGCTACTAGCTGACCAAGCGTTTACCTTCACTGATTGGTCTGCAGAAATGAAAGCGAAAGCGTCAATCTGTATCTCAAACAATGACACCTTAGTTAAGTCGATTGAACTAGCTAAGAGCCGTATCCAAATCATGATCGATAAAGGTATGGAAAACGAAGCGGGTACGCTAAAAGGCTTAATCGCGTTAGCTGATGCACGTATTAGCGAGGTTCAATCTGGCGAGCAACCTGCATTATCACCAGATGACAACGCTAAGTACTACGCTGAAGTTGAAATTGACTTAGATGCTATTTCAGAGCCAATGATTGCCGATCCAGACGTAAACAACGAAGATGTATCTAAGCGCTACACTCATGATGTTATTCGTCCTGTTTCGTACTACGATGGTAAATCTGTAGATTTAGCGTTCGTTGGTTCTTGTATGGTACATAAAGGTGATATGCAAATTATTGCTCAAATGTTCCGTAACATCGAGAAGCAAAATGGCTCTATCGAATTTAAAGCACCATTAGTTGTTGCACCACCAACATACAACATTGTTGATGAGCTAAAAGCTGAAGGCGACTGGGAAATCCTAGAGAAATACTCTGGATTCGTATTCGATGATAACGATCCTAAAGGCGCTGCTCGTACTAAGTACGACAACATCATGTACTTAGAACGTCCTGGTTGTAACCTATGTATGGGTAACCAAGAGAAAGCTGAACCTGGTGATACTGTTATCGCAACATCAACACGTTTATTCCAAGGCCGTGTTGTAGCAGATACAAGCGAAAAGAAAGGTGAATCTCTACTAGGCTCTACGCCATTAGTTGTTCTTTCATCAATTCTTGGTCGTTTCCCATCTATGGACGAGTACAAAGCAGCTGTTGAAGGCATCGACCTAACTCGCTTTGCACCACCGACAGAAGAAATGACAACTAAATACGTTGCTGCAGTTCCAGTTAAACGCGTTTAATCGTTAGTTAAATACTTTAAAAGCCTCGCTTATCAAATCGCAGATAAGCGGGGCTTTTTGTTGCCTGCTAAGTGATACAAAACAATAAAAAAGCCTGATTCATTCGAATCAGGCTTTAATCGTTTTTAAGCCAGTAATGACTACCAAATCTTCACACGCTCTTCTGGTGGTAAATACATACCATCCCCCGGTTTAATGTCGAAGGCTTTGTAGAATGCTTCGATATTACGCGGCGTGCCGAATGCGCGATATTTACCTGGTGAGTGTGAGTCCGTCATTAGTTTATTACGTAATGCTTCATCGCGATATTTACGGCGCCATACTTGTGACCAACCGATAAATACACGTTGCTCGCCCGTGAAGCCATCAATCACTTCAGATTTTTTACCGTCTAACGATAATAGATACGAACGGAACGCCACCGTTAACCCACCTAAATCACCAATGTTTTCGCCTAATGTTAGGTCGCCATTGACGCTAGCATCTTCAAACGGTTTAAAAGCACTGTATTGAGCAGACAGTTTTTTACTGCGCTTTTCAAACTCTGCTTTATCGTTGTCTGTCCACCAGTTACGTAAATTACCATTGCCATCGTATTTAGCACCTTGATCGTCAAAACCATGACTTAACTCATGGCCGATTACTGCGCCAATGCCACCGTAGTTTACGGCGTCATCTGCGGCCATGTCGAAAAACGGAGGTTGCAGAATAGCTGCTGGGAAAACGATTTCATTACCCACGGGGTTAAAATAAGCATTGACGGTTTGTGGCGTCATG
Source organism: uncultured Gammaproteobacteria bacterium (assembly GCA_913060565.1). Classification (GTDB taxonomy): domain Bacteria; phylum Pseudomonadota; class Gammaproteobacteria; order Enterobacterales; family Psychrobiaceae; genus Psychrobium. The sequence goes on from CAJXRU010000081.1 coordinate 6,970, forward strand.
CCCCATTTTGATTTATCAACTTTTTGACCGACATCGTCGATCATCTCGTTGAATTCCATTTGCACATAACCTTGGTAGTTGCCTACTAAATCATTAGCATCGATAGTTAATGATGAATAGTCACGCCATTTGTCTGGATAGCCAATTTTATAAGTGAATTTAGACAGTTTGTCTAACGCTTCAACTTTAGTATCGTCGCTCATCCATTCCAGTTCGTTAATGCTTACTTCGAACCCTTTGATCAACATTTTGATCATTTCTTCCATGCGCGCTTTAGCTTCAGGCTTGAAGTGTTTTTGAACGTAGAGTTCACCAACCATTTCACCTAATACACTTTCTGTCGTGCTAACAGCTTCTTTCCAGCGAGGTTGAGCTTCTTCGATGCCTGATAATGTTTTGCTATGAAAATCGAAGTTTAGGTCAACAAATTCTTGGCTTAATAGCTCAGCATGGCCATCGACAAGGTGAAAGCTCAAGTAATCTTTCCACGCTTGAAGTGATGTATTTTTAAAGGCTTTGCCAAAGGCTTCCATATAGCTTGGCTGACTAACAATAAGCTCTTTCACTTGATACAAGTTAGCGTTTGTTGCAAATAAGCTCCAATCAAAGCTACCCATTAATTTATTTAGCTCAGTGCTGCTCATTTTGTTGTAGCGTTTGGTGGCATTACGTGATTCGACACGTGACCACTGTGCGTTAGCAATAGCAGTCTCAACATCGATGATATTCTTAACTGCTGCTTCACTGTTTTCATAACCTGCTTTAGTCAAAAGTGCATTAATGTAGGTTTTGTATTTACCACGAATGCTTGCAAACTTTTCAGTATCTTTAATGTAGTAATCACGGTCTGGCAGAGTTAGGCCAGATTGATAAAGATAAAGTGCATTGTAATCTGAGTTTTTAGCATCTGCATAAACGTAATAGCCAAATGGGGCACCAACACCCACTTGTTGTAATTGCGCCATTAGGCGAATGATATCGCCGTGATCTTTCGCTTGTTCGATGCTATCAAGTTGTGACATTAATGGCTTAATGCCTTTCGCATTAATGCTTTCAACGTCCATATAGCTGTTATAGAAATCGCCAATCTTTTGCGCATTCGAACCTTTTGCCGAAGATTCTTTAGCAGCATCTTCGATGATCGTTTTAAGTGCTGCTTGGCTATCGTCGCGTAATTTTGTAAATGCGCCGTAATTTGATTTGTCGGCTGGGATCACTTGGTTTTTTAACCAATTGCCGTTAACACCCATGTATAAGTCGTCTTCTACACGTACTGATTTATCGAAGTTGTTTAAATCGATGCCAGAGGTTTTCGTTAATTGTTGAGTGACTGATTTATCTTCTGTTGGGGCATGTTGACTGCAACTAGAAACCCCCATAGCAAGTGCTACTGATAGTGCAATAGTGGTGATTTTCTTCATTAGTTTTTCTCCATTACTAATTGTTATTTTTCTTTTTCTTTGACTAACTCGCCTAAGTCGCTTTAAGGCGGGCATTTTAATTAATCGAAAGAATATAATGCTTCATGAAACTGCAAGCATCATAGCAATGGTAAGCGTGAAACAACAATGGTTCATTCAGGAAATTTGAAGGAATGAGTCTAAACACAATCAATAAAAAGTAATGAGAATAGATTGAATGGTTTAGAGCGTGGTTGAAGATGAAAGTTACACCACTGGGAAGTGGTGTAACAGATCATTCTATTTAGGCTCAGTAACAACTATTTGATGATGAGGAATATCATTCAAAATAGCTGAATGCTTGAATAAATACTGGTCACTATCTGCTGTATCTACCACACCCACAACAGCCGTGGCCGAGTAAGTCACGTGCTGTAAATGGAAGGAAGAAAAAGAATAACTGTGCCATTGAGTTTTATTATTGCTAAAGTAGCTGTTCTTTCCTTGCTCTGTTTTTAGCTCGAGCAAATTGCCATTATCATGATGTACAAGAGATAATTGGCTTGGTAATTCATCGTTACACCCTTGGTTGCGTGTGAGCATTGCTAGATCTGTAATCGTAGATAGCCAAGTCTCATCTGGTTGTTTTTGCCAGAACTTTAATGAGCTACTAAAACAGTTGTTGTCTGACGGCTCATCTACTGTTGTCGTATATTGCATGCTCAATAACTCTGATGTCGATAACGAAACTGCTCTTACTTGAGATATTGCGTTATCACATTCAGCACTGTTGCTACACACAAATTCACTGGTCAACTGCCAATTATCAACTTCATTAGCAGTATAATGACTAATACTGTCTGCTTTTTCAGCGCGCACAACTCGCCACGGCTGCAAACTATTGTCGCTAAAATTAAGAGCATCAGAACTTGAAAATTCACCTAGGTCAATTTGTTGAGGTGCAGACCAAATTGAACCGTTGCTACTGCTGCGATAGAAATATTGATTGCCTTCATTTTCAACCGCTGACTCTTGGATTAAATGAACTTTGTTGTTACTGGCAAAACTTTGATGAAGAAAAGCAAAGTTGCCATTAATCTGATTCGGGGCGGCTACTTTTGTCCAATTAATAGTATCCGTTGAGTGAAAATAGTCCTGTCCAATCGCGAGCCAACTATTATCATTAATTTTTACAACATTTCTTGGCACAATTCTATCTTCTGGTTGCATGTTGATAATTTGCAAAGGATGCCTAGTCCAGTTTTGTCCACTATCAATTGAACGTAAAACAACTGACTGAAGGGCTGGGGTTTCAACGCCGAAAGCAATAAATGTGGTGTTGTTATTTGTGATAAACGTACTTTGAATAACAAGCCCAGACTGATTATTAGTGACCGTAATATCGTCACTTGTAATTAATAATTCGTTACCGTTAGCACCGGCAGCAATCCAACGATTAGACAATGATGTATCACAGCGGCCAATAGTGTTAAGTGGTAGGTTGGCTTGCTGTGTTACCCAAGAACTACCGTCTGCGCTTGATAGGAGACCCGCGCCATTTTCAACAGTATTATCAGTGGCTAACCATCCTAAAGTTGGATGGCGTACAACGCTTGATAAGCCTGCACGGGTGAGATAATCAAAGTGTAATTCGTCATCTGTTGGTTGCCTTATTTGCAGTTCGGCTTTAGTCCACTCCACACCATCATCACTTACATACACGGCATTTTGAATAGGCATCACAGTGCCATCGGTATAACCTTGAAACTGCGCCGAACCAACCGCAATGTATTGTCCAGATACACTATCAAACTCAACGGCATTTAAACGTCCGTTATGAACCATTGAGCGTTTATATACTTGGCCAACTCGCTGCGCAGAAAATTTCGGCGGTGTATTTAAAGATCCTTCGCCAAAGCGATCACTGTCATTAGTGATGGTTTCGACATCAGTTATCAATCGTTTCCAAGTTGCCCCGCCGTCATTACTACTAATGATGAGATAGCCCGCTAGACGATTAAATTCATTAGAAACATCTGATACTTCACCAACCAAAATAAAATTGTCGTCAGCGAACAGCCCATCAAATATTGTAAAACTTTGATGTTCACTGCCAATGAGTGCGTTATCTCCAGCTGTCATATCACTTCGAAGCCAAGTATCGCCATCGTTCGCACTATAAAGAATTTGGTTGTGGCCTGCGGCAATGACAGTGCTGCCATTAGTAACCAAAGTCGAGAAAGACGCATGTGTTGTGTTATCGATGACAGGTAAATTAGCAAAGTGAGTCAAACTACCATCATCACTGACTTTTCCTAGCCCCGCGCCAGCATTATTGAGGCGGTTTTCACCTGCCCATAAAAGATCGCCAGATGATGTTTCTGCGATATCTGTAATGCTAAATTGATTGATTTCTTCTGAACCTACATTAACAACACGTTGCCATTTAGTGGCTACATCGAGCTTAAATAAGTCGTTATCTCGACCGCCAACTAGATAACAGGTATCGGCGAGTTGTTTTATTCTAAATGGCTCAAGTGTTGGCAGGTGTGCCGCCTGATAACCAGTGTTTACGGGCTGTTGTGCGGTGTTTAACGTGAAGACTCGATTTGTATCTATTCCAAATCTATCTGTTGCTTTTACATTTACAGCAACTGCTGTTTGAGCAACAACACTTAAGGCGACTTCAATGCTCGGCGTTGTCGTGTTGCCATTAACTATTGAGATCCCATCAATAGGAGACTCCAGTGTTACGACATAGGTCAAATCGCCACCTTCTGGATCCGCCGCTTCAATAATGAGAGGTGTCGTCTCTCCATGAGTGATACTGGTGGGGGTTAATGATGAAACGATGGGGGCTTGGTTATCGGCTGATTGAATTACCAGGGTTAGCGTAACCGTTAGACCTGTCGGTTGAGTGACGGTGAGTGTATGGCTCCCCACATCGAAACTGGTACCAGAAAACTCCCCAGTATTAACGTCAAAACTAATGCCAGTCGGTAGTGCTCCCGCTAAATCCCACGGTTGCTGTGCGCCCTGAGTGTAATCGTTAAGGGAAAATTGCCATGCACTTCCTTGCGTAAATGTTGGGATCGCAACATCTAAACTGTACGTTTTACTTGCTTGGCCAAAATCATTATTTGCAATAAGTTTAAATTCAAATTGACCGACAACATCAATGATTCCTGAGATAACACCGCTTTGACTATTTAGCGTCAAGCCACGTGGAAGCGAACCTTCAATGTTATAACTCGTTACGGCGCTGCCACTTAACACACTGCTTGATTGCCACTGTTGTGCAAGTTTAAGAGGTATTGTCGCTGATTCATTTTCAAAACTTGGTGCCACGCCCACCGCTTCAATATTAATGGTTAATGGTTGTGAACTTGGGCTTTTAAAACCATTGGCGTCAATGACGTAAAAGGTCATTGTTAAATCTGATAAGGGTGCACTTGCGTTTCCAACGAGTAAACCTTGTTCGCTAAACACAATGTTGTCGATTGCCGAACTTAACTGTGCAGTATCAGAAATAGCATCAATGAAGAGCTTAAATGGTGCGCGTCCCTGATTGATGACGATGTCTTGCCAAGAAAGCTTATCACCTACTTTTAAGGCAATAGTATCGCTAGACAGCGTGAGTGTAGGTGTATCAATCACTTTTATGGTGATGGGTTGTGTGGTTACTTCATTGTTAAATCCATCACTTACAACAAGTGTCATTGAATAGGGTTGTTCACGGTATTCAAGTTCGCCTAATATCGAGAAGTGACGCTGTTCGTAATCAAATTTTAATTTAAGGTTCTGCCATTGCCCTTCACTAATATCACTGTTCAATACCGTTATTTTTATATCGTTTTGTGTACTACATGATGGACAAACAACGAAATTCTTGGTGTCCAAAAACTTAACCTTGTTAAATTTACCAGCAAACATTTTAATAGAACCGTCAACGCTTGGAGTTGACTCTCTCGCATCATCATCGATTAAGTTAACAGCCGCCGTCGTCGCTTGATCTGTTACGTCAATGGTAATTGTCTTAGGGATATTTCGTGGTACTCGAATAGAGCGAGTATCTCGATACACTGGAATGTATGACTCGCTATCTTCCTGTAGTCGGTCTATATAAATATCAACGATCAATTGAATATTCATATACACAGGGTAGGATTTAGAAATAGTTCCAGCGTTAGCCTCGTCATTGGCAACAATAAAACTATCTTCTGCCGTGGATGCACGTCCGTTGAGTGGCGCAACGCGATAAGTAACTCGATAGTCATTATCAAGGTCTGTATCAAGATTTAAATCAAAGGTTAACCCCTCATCTTGTTCGGGTGGCGCGACATCAACATTCCACCATGTAAAATGACTTACTTTACCTGATAACGCCCAACCCGATGGAGAGGTGTTAGACGCAACAACGTCACCTTCACCCTCTTGAATCCAGATCCCTGTTGTTTCGTCAAGGTGCCATAACGGAATTTTATCCCCGGCTTTGATCAATGTGCCATCAAGGTGTTTTGTAAGGTAAATTGGCAAGAGTATATCGGCAGTCTCACCATCTTTGAGCTGTAACTCATTACCATCATCGTCGGTAAAAACGAACTCTGTCGTGCCGTAAGTAACAATATTTACTGTTTCATCATCTTCTGTAACACCAGAAAAAGAGCCAGGGAAAGCGCCTTGCTCTGCAGACTCATTGGACACGTCAACCGGTGTGATGTGTAGTTTTATTTCGCTAGTTATTGTCTCTCCTTGTGCATTTTCAAAAGCATTGGCTTTTACAGCAACAAAAGCGCCATCATCACCCGTCACTTGGCTATCAACTGAACCATCAAAGGATTTCGCTGCAACGCGTTTTAGCAAGGTAACAGTTTGAGGATTGAGTTGTTCACTGTCACTGGGCACCGAGAATTGAATAATTTGGTTTGCATAGCCTGACTTACTTACTGCGATAGAAACATCTTTACCATTTGGAAACTTATTGGAAGATAGGAATCCTTGCGCGTTAGTTGTACCGAGTCGCAGTGGCTCTTCACCGTCAACATTTAAAGTTAAGCTGGCGCTAGTGACCGCAATTGCTTGTGGATCTTGAATAAAAAATGAAGCACTTGATGTTGTTGTCGCTGGAACATCGAGAGTTAATATTATTGTTTTTGCGGCGATGACTTGTGGCATTTCTGGAACAGTGAATTCAAGTGTGTTGTCAAGATAACCAGATTTAGACACTGAAATTTTTACTGCAGTGCCATTGGGGAATTCATCAAACTTTAGTAACCCATTCTCATCACTATTACCTAACACGACAAGAGGCTGTGCTCCAACGATCATATTAATCGCCGCGCCACCAATATCGTTACCTTGTTGATCTTTTATTAAAAATGAGCCTGAAGAAACAGCAGAAATAGGATTATCAGAAATCAACTTAACGGTTTGTAATGTGAGTTCATCGAGATCTGGAATGGCGTCGTAGAGAATCTCATATGCGACATGACCATCTTTCGTAATCGTTAATGTGGCTTGTTTTCCTCTAGGAAAAACCTGCGAAGAAAAATTTCCAAGACTGTTACTTTTTCCCAACGTAATACTAGGATCTTGAGCCACCTTTAAAACAAATAGCGCATCGCTTACAGGTTGATTGTCTTCATTTTCTACTTTGAATACTCCCAGAGCATTGGCAGTAAGATCAGGAGTCGCAAGTGCTGATGTTGGTTGAGAAACCTTTGGTCCCTCGTTACACGCACTAATTGCGAGTACGCACATCAATAATAGAAAACGCTGAATAGCAGAAATTGCACGCTGTGAACGATTCATTGGTTACTCCGTGTAAAAGATAATATGTAGATATTAAATATAGCCACGTAGCTTAAATTGAACCGACTAAATATCCAACAAATAAAACATAAGTTATTGTTAAATAGTTATTTAGTTGTGTGATGCGCTTTGCTGTAGTTCTTTAGTGCTGGATTGCCGTAGAAAAGAGAAATCTAATGTTTTATTGACTTCTTATTTTAAATTGTTGAGGGGATAAGCCGTAAAAACGCTTAAAGCTGCGGCTAAAGTGACTAGTATCTTTGAATCCACAATTATAACAAGCTTGTGTTACTGAGTTATTATTCTTTAATAGTTGAGCTGCATGTTTAAGGCGTGCTTGAAATAGAAACTCGGCAGGAGAGCTGCCGAGATGTCGTTTAAATTCACTATAAAATTTAGTGCGGCTCATACAGGCTTTTTTACATAACTCATCAATATTCATTTCTTCTCTTATATTCAGCAAAAGATAGTCGATAGCGGCATTGAGGCCATTGTGATCCGGTTGTGACAGACTATGGCTGATGATGAAGTCACGAGTTTGATGACGTAACAATCGTGCTATTAATTCTCGGACAGCCAAATCAATCATGAAATTTCGGTCTTGGTGGTTTTCGGTGAAAATAGTCACCATGCGATCTAGCAACGCTTGAGTTTGTGCATTGTGATGGGTGTGTACCAGAGACTCTTGATAATGCCATTCTTGCTGGTAGTTATCCAATGGGGCATTTACATTGAGGCCATCACAGACTTGTTTGATCCGATTGTCGCTCATTTCAATCGCAATGCAAGTGGTGGGTTGATTGAGCGTTGCGGTAGGAAAATCGATAGCAACTGCATGATTGGGTGCCATTACAAATGATTCGTGAGGAAAAAAATCACAATTAAAAGCCCCTTTATTACTGTGCATGACCTTTTTACCACTTACCATGCCGCAAAACATCAGCTGATCTGAAACAAGGTCGATGGCATTAGCTTGCTCAAAGGTGTCGTAAATACTTAACTGTGCATCATCGCCAGCAAAAGATAATTTGTTTTCCACCAATACTTGTGGCGCTCGACGTTGTTGGTGAATGCTTTCCTTGATCATATGTCTATCATTTCCAGTTAATTGGACTCTCAGTCAACTAATGTGAATTGTCAGTCATGCAACTTTGTATTTTGACAATAGGATAAATACTACACAAGCAAATAAAAATAACTAGAGGTGTTTATGATTTATCCAAATCCTGGGACAAGTGAATCAAGTGTATCGTTCAAATCAAAATACGATAACTATATTAATGGCCAGTGGGTGGCCCCCGTCAATGGTAAATACTTTACAAATACGACGCCAGTTACTGGTGAAGCGATATGTGAAGTAGCGAGATCTGACGGTGATGATATTAATCTTGCGTTAGACGCAGCACATGGTGCAAAAGATGCGTGGGCAAAAATGTCGGTGACTGAACGCTCGAATATACTACTAAAGATTGCTGATCGCATTGAAGAGAATTTAGAACTTCTGGCATTGGTTGAAACGTGGGACAACGGTAAGTGTATTCGTGAAACCATGGGGGCTGATGTGCCATTGGCCGTTGATCATTTTAGATATTTCGCTGGTTGTATTCGCGCTCAAGAAGGATCGATTGGTGAAATTGATAACAACACCGTTGCTTATCATTTTCATGAGCCTATTGGCGTTGTCGGACAGATTATTCCGTGGAATTTTCCGTTATTAATGGCGGCTTGGAAGATTCCACCAGCGTTAGCAACAGGTAATTGTATTATTCTAAAACCTGCTGAACAGACGCCATTATCCATTGCGTTTTTAATGGAGCTTATTGGTGATTTGTTACCGCCGGGCGTCTTAAACATCGTTAATGGTTTTGGCGCAGAAGCGGGTGAAGCTTTAGCAACGTCACCGCGTATTGCCAAAGTAGCCTTTACTGGTTCAAGCCCTGTCGGTAAGCATATTCTGAAATGCGCTGCCGATAACTTAATTCCATCAACCGTTGAGTTAGGTGGTAAATCGCCAAATATTTTCTTTGAAGATGTGTTGCAGTTTGAAGATGAATACATTGATAAATGTTTAGAAGGTGCAACGTTAGCATTCTTTAATCAGGGTGAGGTTTGTACTTGTCCATCGCGATTATTGGTACAAGAATCCATTGCTGACGAATTTATTGAGCGTTTAATCGAGCGTACTAAAAACATTACTCAAGGTAATCCATTAGACATGGGCAGCCAAGTGGGCGCGCAGGTGTCAAAACAACAGTTTGATCGCATCATGAGTTACATTAATATCGGTCGTGATGAAGGTGCGACTGTGCTTACTGGTGGTGATTACGAGAAAGTGGATGGCTTAAACGATGGGTATTACATTAAACCCACGTTACTTAAAGGCACTAATGACATGCGCGTATTCCAAGAAGAGATTTTTGGTCCAGTGATTAGTATCACCACCTTTAAGGATGAAGCCGAAGCGCTGGCGATTGCTAACGATACCGAGTTCGGTTTAGGTGCCGGATTATGGACACGTGATATGAACCGTGCTTATCGCATGGGGCGCGGAATTCAAGCCGGTCGTGTTTGGACCAACTGTTATCACCTATATCCAGCACATGCCGCATTTGGCGGTTATAAACAGTCAGGCATTGGCCGTGAAAATCACAAAATGATGTTAGATCATTATCAGCAAACCAAGAACATGCTGGTGAGTCATGACATTAACCCAATGGGTTTTTTCTAACTTAATATTTAGGCAAAAAGAAGGGGACTTAGCGTCCCCTTAAAGAGAGATTAGTTGGCAATAATGCTATCAAGGTGATGTTGCAGTGCCTTGGTTTGATCAATCATGATGTAGTGACCTGTCTCATCGATCACATTGACCACAATACGATCTGTAATTCGATGGTCAAGAATAGGTTCATGCACTTGAGCAATTACCGAAAATATCGGCCCTTGATATTCTTTTAAATATTTATCTCTATCCCATGCTAAGTAACTTTCTAATACACGAATACCAATATTGGCATCGCCGTTATACATGTCTTTTGTAATCTGTGTTCGCGCTGCAATTGGCGTATTTTCACTGAAGTATCCAGCACTCAATCCGTCGATTGCTCCGTTAAAGTCGTTCTTAAAAGGCGCGGTCATTTCTACTATCGCTTCTCTTGGTGTTGCGGGGTATATGACATTAAAGGCTAATGAGTCTACCGCCATGACCGCTAACGCTCGCTCTTGTAATAGTGCAGCAATCGTTAACGATATCGCACCCCCAAGAGAATGGCCGACTAAGATGCAATGGTTGACATTAGCATTGTCGAGCGCATCAACAATAAGTTGTGCCGCTTGTTCTATGTCGACTTGCGCCAATGGCACCTGCGATTTTCCAAAGCCTGGCAAGTCAATGATTAATGAGTCATGTGTCTTAGCGCATTGTTCAAAGTTTTCTTGCCAGATCCAGTGGTCGCCACCCCAACCAGGAATAAAGCAGATAGTTGTATCGGTTTTTGGTCCGTTGCGGGTGATGTGTAATTTCGCATCACCCTGTACAAATTGATACTGCTTGTTGGTTGGGAAAGTCATATTAGAAGCTCCAATCTAATGTTAGACCGAATGTACGTGGTGGCGCATAAAAGCTTGCGACACCTAGTAAGTTATCAGCGCGGATTGACGATTGTACGGTCTCTTCGTCGGTAAGATTACGGATCCAAGCTGATACGGTCATGTCGTCAGTTAATTCATAGTTTAGACGGGTATTGATCATATAGTTCGACTCACGTTGTACTTTATCGTCTTGGAATACATCAAGGTATTGATCACCTTCATAACGAAGATCGGCATGCCATGTTAATGCACGTTCACCAATGATCCAAATGTATTTTGAGCTAAAGCTTACACTAACTTCCGGTGCTCGTGGCATGGTTCCGCCAGAACGATTGATTTCGCCAATAGCTGGTTCATTTGGGTTTTCAGCGACAAAGTCATCAAATGTCGCATCAAGTAGCTGCACGCTAACACTGTATTCAAAATCATCGTTAGGTACAAAGGTTGTCGCTAATTCAATCCCTTTAACAGTGGCTTTTGCTGCGTTAAATACCACTTGGAAAGAGCCTGTCTCACCGCCCGGTGGCAGAGAGTTTAGCTGCATGTCTTTGTAGTCGTAGTAAAATGCTGCGCCATTAATGCGTGCTCTATCATCCCAAACTGTTGACTTAAAACCACCTTCATAAGCCCACACAAATTCCGGTGCGAAAGACTCTTCTTGATAAACGTTGGTGTTAAAGCCACCCGCTTTATAACCGCGAGAAGCCGATGCGTAAAACATTAAATCTTGCTCAGGTTTGTATTCAGCAACAATACGAGGTGTGGTGGAACTAAACTCTTTTGAGTTTTTATGTGCCAACGTTGTACCGGGAATAACGGTGTTGTTTGCAAGGTTAATGGTGTTTTGTACAAAGTCGATCGTACGTTCGTCATTGTTATAACGAATACCACCTGAAATCGCCCATTCGTCATTTATATGGTATTTCACGTTACCAAAGAATGCATAAGCGTCCGTTTCAACCAAACCGTCGGGTTGAATTTTAAAACCTGTTCCCGGAAAGGTTAATTCGATATTTAGTTGTTGGGTGGCTTCTTCACTTAAGAAAAATGCGCCGACAACCCAGTCAAAATCACCGCCGTCGGTTGATACTAACTGAAATTCTTGGGTCAATGATTCTGACGTGAACTTAGGTGAATTGGCTAGGTAATCCAGTTCAGTACCGTCCAAATCAAGGTGCTCTTTTACATCTGATTCACGATAAGCAGTGATTGATTTAAAGGAAACGTTGTCAAAGTCGACATTGGCCGTTAGAGAGTAACCACTTATTTCGCTCTCAAGATAGCTATCTTCGTTTAACGATACATCGTGCTTGTCTTTTACTGTTAGTCGATCGGCAGCACTCGCTGGCCCAATACCGTAATCATCAATATGAATAGCTAAGTTACGATCACTGTCTTCTTTGGTGTGATTTGCAGAGAATAGTAGGTTGAAATCGTCAGTTACATTAACTTTAAGGTGGGTACGAAATGAAATAACGTCGTCATTATCGACGTCTTTACCAGTGAAAATATTTTCAGAATAACCGTCACGTTGACTACTGAGTGCTGCAAAGCGCCAAAATACCTTATCGTCAACCAGTGGCACATTAATCATGCCTTCAAGACGACGTTTATTAAAGTTACCAATGGTTGCACTTACTTTACCTTCAAAATCTTCGGTTGGTTTGTTTGAATAAACGTTAAGCGCACCACCGACGGCGTTACGACCAAATAGTACGCCTTGTGGGCCTTTTACAACATCAACACGTTCAATATCTAAGAAGTCTTGCAGTGCAGACGTGGTACGGGAAATGTAAACGTCGTCAACAAAGGTCGCGATACTTGATTCGGCACCTGGTGTGAAAATATCAGTACCAACGCCTCGCAAATAAGGTTGCGCCGCAACAGTATTAGTCGTGATTACCAGCGCAGGATCTATCATTTGTAAATCAAGTGAGTTTTCAATACCTGACTCGACTAGACGATCGCCAGAGAATGCAGTGATGGCAATTGGAATATCTTGCACACTTTCTACGCGTTTTTGTGCGGTAACAGAAATAGTTTCTATTGGTTTACGTTTTTCCTTTTTAGCCTCGTCTGACGATTTAGCATCTTCAGCGAAAGCATTAACACTTGTAAACATTAGAGCACTAACAGCAATTGCTACATTTGAAAGTTTCATAATCTTTTCCTCGACATTACTTATAGTTATTCAATCTGTGAACATTATCGATTGAGAGCTAACTGACGATATTTTGTTCACGTTGTAATTAGAAATTAGATTAAATTCTGTCTCTTATACACATCTGACGCTGCCGACGAAGAGGATAGTGTAGA
>CAJXRU010000082.1 GCA_913060565.1 uncultured Gammaproteobacteria bacterium
ACGAGATCATGCCTAGTCTCGTGGGCTCGGAGATGTGTATAAGAGACAGGTGCTTGATCGTTTTATATTATCTGGCGCCCATTGGGATGTTAATCATCGTCCTAAAAAGCTCAAACCAGTGACAGCTATGGCGCCTCAAACTAACGAGGCTGATGTTGAGTTATTCTGATAAATACGTTCTGCTGTTTTTCTAAAAGGTGCGAAAGCACCTTTTTTATTGCCTGAATTATAATCAGTTGATTTGTGTTTTCTTGACATATTATGACGTGCGATGTAATTATGAACTCGCTTTTTAAGTAAACCGTTAAATATCTACTATTATTTATGTCTCTGTTTAAACAGCGTTGTCGTAACAATTAAAAGGACGTTAATAATTAATTATCAGCATTTTATGTTATATAGATGCGTAGATATTTAATGTTAGCACTTCAACTCATAAAAGGAATTAGGCCATGTTTGAATTTCTCGTCGCCGATTTTAATACACCATTTGCAATCGCCTTAGGTTCAGTGCTCATTCTCGGACTTTTTGAAGGGCTAGGGCTACTTGTCGGTTTAAGTATTATGAGCCTTTTTGATCAATTCTCTCCGTTTGAAATGGAAGTTGATGTTGAGTTAGATGGCAACGTAACTTCTGGCGGTTTAACCTCTGTCGTGGGTTGGTTATATCTCAACAAGTTACCGTTACTCGTATGGTTAGTTCTGTTTTTATCGACCTTTGCCATTGCAGGCTACTCATTTAACTATTTAAACCTTAATTGGTTAATGCTGGCGCTACCGTCGTTTGTGGCATCTATTTTTGCAATTTTTGCGGCGATAGTTATGACACGAACCATTGGCAAGCCGCTCGCTAAACTTATGCCAAAAAATGAAACATCGGCAGTATCAGCTGATTCATTTACCGGGCTCGTTGCAAAAATCACTATAGGTAAAGCAACCCAGCATTCACCTGCTGAGGCTGTGCTTACCGACCAATTTAATCAAAAACACTATGTGCTGGTTGCCCCAGAAACCAGCGATGAAATATTTGAGCAATCTCAGCAAGTTGTTCTCGTTGAAAAACAAGAAAAATGCTGGCTCGCTATCAAATTTAACGCGTAATTAAGCGTAATATTCAATAAAAAGGAAACTCTCTATGGAAGCATTAGATTCAAACACTACATTTATCCTGATCATGGCAGGTGTTGGTGTATTAACTGTACTCATTATTGGCCTTATCTTTGCCAAGCTTTATGTACGTGCAACAAAAGAAATCGCATTTGTTCGTACCGGCATGGGCGGTGAAAAAGTAGTAAAAGATGGCGGCGCAATTTGTTTGCCGGTATTACACGAAACCATCCCGGTTAACATGAACACACTGCGCATCGAAGTTGAAAAAGTACAAAAAGATTCGCTTATCACTAAAGATCGTATGCGTGTTGATGTAAAAGCTGATTTCTATCTACGTGTTGCGCCGCATGCTGAAGGCATTTCAATGGCAGCTCAAACACTAGGTAGTCGTACCATGCGTGTTGAAGAGCTTAAAAAATTGATGGAATCAAAGTTTGTTGATGTACTGCGTACCGTAGCGGCTGAAATGACCATGACCGATATGCATGAGCAGCGAGCTAATTTTGTACAAAAAGTTCAACAAAATGTATCAAACGATTTGGAAAAAAATGGTTTAGAGCTTGAATCCGTATCACTAACTGGTTTTGACCAAACAGACTTAAACTTCTTTAACGAAAACAATGCGTTTGATGCGGAAGGTCGTGCACGATTGGCTAAAATCATCGAAGAGAAACGTAAAGAAACCAATGATATTGAACAAGAAAACCGTGTTCAAATTCAGCGTCGTAACCTTGAAGCTGAACGTGATTCGTTAGAGATCGAAAAAGAAGAAGAAGAATTACGCATTGCTCAAGAGCAGGTACTTGAATTCAAACGTGTTGAGCAAAAAGCTGAAATTGCTAAAACGCGTGAAATTAAAGAACGCGAAGAACGCGAAGCACAAATCACTAAAGAAAAAGCAATCGAGTTAGCTGAAATTCAAAAATCTCGTGACGTTGAATCACGTGAAATTGATAAACGTACGGCATTGGAGCAAGCGAGAATTCAACAACAGCGTGATGTTGAAGTGTCTGAGCAAGATAAACAAATCGCCGTTGCTGAAAAATCTGAAGCAGAATCGGCAGCCCGTGCAAAAGCGGCTGAAGCTGAAAAAGAACGGGTAGAAAAAGAAGAGGCGGTTGTAACCACTCGTCAAGTTGCCGAAGCTAATCGCCGTAAAGAAATCGAAGTTATCGACGCGAAAAAAGAAGCTGAACGTGATGCTGTTGGCATTACAGTGCAAGCTGACGCCGAAAAACGCGCCGCAGAAGATAAAGCCAGTGCGGTGTTAACAGAAGCAAAAGCCAATGCTAATGCCACAATTTTAAGAGCGCAAGCCGACGAGAAAATTTATGCGGTTGAAGCTGAAGGTAAACGAGCGCTTTATGAAGCGGAGAACTCCTTACGTGATGAACAAATTGAGCTGCAACGTGCTTTAGCAACACTTAAAGCGCTACCAGAGATTATCGCTAACTCTGTTAAACCGCTTGAAAATATTGAAGGCATTAAAATCTTACAAGGTTATGGCGGCGCTGGCGCACAAGGCGGCAATAACAGTGTCGTAGGTACTGGAGCTTCAGGTAGCATGTCAGAGCAAATCACGTCAGCTGCATTAAACTACCGTGCCAATGCACCGTTAGTTGATTCAATGCTGCAAGAGCTTGGTTTAGTGAACAAAGAAACGGGCTCACTTAATGATTTGTTAACTGGTAATAATAGCTTAAATCCAAGTCAGCCAGTCTCAGACTTGAATGGTCATAATAGTTCTGACTTTTCAATGTCTAGCAGCGTGGAGGTGTCTAGCGATAAATAATCGTTAAACATTAACCAACAATAAAAACGCCCAACTGGAGTATGTACAGTTGGGCGTTTTTTATGGTCGAGCACGTTAAAAATAGACCCTAACTATAATAATTGCATCAGCTGTATATAATTACCACACGTGTCATCAAACATGGCAATTATTACCGTACCAACGTCTTTTGGCGGCATAGAAAATTCAACACCTAACTCACATAGTCGCTTGTACTCTTCTTCTACATCATCAACTTCAAATGCTGTCCATGGAATGCCAGCCTCTTTTAACGATTTTTGATAGACCTTCGCAGGCTCAAATGCCATGGGTTCAAGTAACAACTCAACGCCTGATTGCGCTGCTGGCGACACGACTGTCAGCCATTTGTACTCGCCAGCAGGTACATCTGTTTTCTTAATAAATCCTAACTTTTCTGTGTAGAATGCTAATGCTTTATCTTGATCAGATACTGGAACGCTGGTCATGTTTATTTTGATCATGTCGAGAACCTCTTTGCTGAATTAATAATGAACTTAACATAGTTAGTCGTTAACTCTAACTGTTATGCTCGGTTGACTGCTTAGTTAGCAAGTCGCTTGTGTCATACGTACTCAATTGTTATTTCGTAATAGCATTTCGAAAAGAGTCAACGCGGCACTGCCAGTTTTACTCCCTTTAGGTAATGTTAAATGTAATGGCACTTGGTATTTTTCATTATGCTCAATTTTGATTACTTTTAGTTGGTCATTTTTTTGCTGTTGCAAAATATGTTCAGGTAATCGACAAAACCCTAGCCCTTGTTTTGTTGCCTTAACGGCGTGATCAAAGTTATCGACAGTGATTCTTTGATTTGCCTTTAACCATCCTACATCCTTACTATCACTACTTGACTGAGTTGCCCCTAGATCTCGTATGACAATCTGGCAATGATTGACTAATTCTGAAATACAAACATGGTCTAACTGAGCAAGTGGATGATGAACTGATACCACAGGAATCATTGTGGCTTGAGAAAACATCTGGGCGGGGTAATTGGTAATTGGCAACGTTATTATTGCAATATCAGCTTCTTCATTGGTAACCATGCTAGATGTTTTTGATAGACACGTTTCAATAACCTGTATTGATGTCATTGAGTTAGCGCTTAAAAACTCTTTCATTGGCTTATAGAGTAAATCTGGATCACATAAATGATCGATAGAAACGATTATTTCAGATTCTACCCCTTGCGAGAGTTGTTGGCTTATATGTTCCAAATCTCTTGCTTGTTCAATCATTCCTTTAGCCCTTCTAAGCAAAGATTTGGCATGATTGGTTAGCACAGCTCGCCGCCCATTTATTTCAAGTAGCTTCACGTTCAACTGTGTTTCTAGCTTATTAACAGAGTAGATTAAGGTTGTATGACTCTTGTTGAGTGATAGGGCTGCAGCTTGAATGCTTCCAGCAGCATCGATTTCTTGCAAAGTTATCCATTGTTCAAGTGTGCTTTTTAATCTCATTATTATACCTGTCAGTTTTTTGCACACAAAAGTGTGAAATTATGAACTTTAATGTTCATTTATTGTAATGAATAATAGCCTCAATAGAAAACACAACATTTAACTGTGATTATTGGAGAATAAATATATGAAATTATTACAAGTCGATTTTGAATACCAAGGGCCTATGGGTGAAGAGATGTCAAAGGCACTTGTCGGTTTAGCTGAGTCTATAAATAAAGAAGATGGCTTGATTTGGAAGATTTGGACTGAAAGTGAATCTGATAAATTAGGTGGTGGAATTTATCTTTTTGAAGATGAAGAAAGCGCTCAACGTTATTTGAACATGCACGCGAGTCGATTAAAAGAAATGGGTGTTAATGAGGTTAGAGGGATAATTTTTGACATTAATCTGCCATTAACTCAAATTAACCAAGGCCCAGTATTTTAAGAATGTAATTAATATGAATAACAAGGTATTTTTGACGGTTCATGGCATTATTTATTTGGTGTTTGCATTGGCGCTATTTTTCCTGCCAGCACTTATTTGGCCTATGTATGGCGTAGAAATTAATGACAATTATGCTTATTTTTTGTCACAGCACACCAGTATTTTTTTGGGCGGGTTGGCTGCTTTTAGTCTCTTTCTAAGAGATATTGATGACAAAAAAGCGATCAATCAGTTATTAAAAGCACTTATAGCGACGAACTTACTTGGTGTTATTATTACGGTTTATGCTGGTGCAATTGGTATTTTTGTGGGGTTTGGCTGGAGTGATCCCATATTCTTCGCAATATTGACTGTACTGAGTTTTTTGCAGTTCAAAAAACATAATCAATGACAAAGAAACAAGGGATGAGCTATAAACTCATCCCTTATTTTAGACATTCAATTTAGAAAACATTTAGCTGGTTCTATTTAGATTATTGCGAAGATTTTCTTTAACACTGTCCCACTCGTCAGCAATTATTGAATAAACCGCCGTATCTCTAAGCGAACCGTCTCTTAAAATCTGATGATTACGTAATACACCATCGAACTTTGCACCCAATCGCTCGATAGCACTACGAGACGCGGTATTTTTGCTGTGCGTTCTAAACTCAACTGCGATAGCGTCGTAGCTTTCGAATATTTCGCGCAATAGTAGTAACTTACATTCTGTATTCACTGACGTGCGGCGAACGCTGTTGGCATACCATGTGTAACCTATCATTACTCGTCTATTGGCTTCATCGACCTTGTAATATCGAGTTGTACCGACAATGTTATTGGTTTTGTTATTTCTAACGGCGTAAGCGATATTTCCTTGCTTAGCATCGTCAATAGCGTCTTCAATGTATTGTTGCATTTTTTCTGGGCGCGGCACATTAGCAAACCACAGCTTCCAACTTTCACCGTCTTTAACGGCGTCTATAAGCTCATTTAAGTGATTTAAACCAATAGGTTCTAAAGTGACAAATTGGCCACGAATTTCTTTATTTTCTATCCACATTTTTATTATTACTTCTGTGTTTTTTGGGGGGAAGAGTAGGGCATTGTAAACGCCAGAATCTATTTATCTTAAGGAAATTACTGAGGTCTTATCGTACTAGTCTAGTTTTGATATTACAAATCAATGGGATATTTATGCGTGTCCCTTATTTCTTTTATTTGGTTTAAGGCAGCAGTCGTTATCTTTTTAATGCATTTGCACTGGTTAAAGTCTGGCGAGCCAGAATGCTCGACGGTATTAACCAACACCACACTTTGAGCCTTCCTGATTATCACGCAAAACCATTACCTAAAAAATGGGTGGTTGATTGTCAACAGGTAGGATACGGCTTACCTGCATTAAAATATCTATCACGTTACCTTTATCGCGGTGTGTTACCGGACAACGACATCACGACTATCACCAGCACCACAGTGACCTTTAAATACAAAAATAGCCAAACGAACGCAGTGAAACATCGAACATTACCCACCTTAGAGTTCTTATGGCTCATCTTGCAACATGTTCTACCAAAAGGAATGCAACGAGTACGTGATTATGGCTTTTTACGCGGTAACGCCAAAGCACTTCGCTGGCAGATAATGCTGTTCTTAATGCGAACAACTAACTGGATAGCACCTATCCAAACAGCGATTAAACGTCACGCCAAACGTATTTGTCCTTGTTGCCAACACGACATGTTGTGCACAGGCGTTTCACGAACGATGTAAGCGCGGCCAACGATAGGAAAAATGGTTTACATAAGGTTAATGGGAGGGATAAGTATTTTATGATAAAGACGCTAACTCATTGATATAAAGTGGCTTCACTTTATATGTTAACCACGCTCGGCCTGATTTTATCGACAGGTTGAATACCCATCAGATGACATTTCACTATTTGCTATATAAGTAAGGGCTCCGGGCTTGTCCAACACCCGAATAAGGTGTCGGCTGCGCGACACCTATCCTTATTTGTTAGGCATTACCAGCACCAAACATGACACCGACATTTGAAAATGTGTTTTTTGTAAAAGTGTTATTCATAAACTTCACAGAATCATTTGTAGCAACAAAGTTAAGCCCTATTAGAGTTAAATCTACTTTAGATACTTCTATAACCCCGTCACTTCGTTTTTTGCAAGTAAGAATATTTCCCTGCTTTGTCGCAATAGTTGTAGAACTTTTATCTCCGATAACCAATACATTTGGATTTGTGGAAAAATTATCTTTAATTAGCGGGTACCATTCATTACCGTTGTTGTCAGCGGGAATGTATAACCACACTCTTGGCTTATCGCCGTCACCGATTAATAGAGGTATATTTCCATTTACTTCTAAAATAGCAGTTACATTATTAAGTTTGTTTGTGCCTATTTCTAAATTTGGGGGTGTAACATAACCAGTAGGTAAAGAGTTAAGTTTCATCGTTATTCTCCGTACCTGTTAAGTGAACTCTGCGAGGTTTTGAATCTTCAAAATGACTTTCCACAACTTTGATCAATTCCTCTTTCTTTTTATCTTCTTCAGTTTTTATTGCATATTTAAAAAGTAACGTTCCAATAACTCCAATTATAATTGCAGTTAACTCCCAACTTTTTAACTCTGGTGTTTGTTGTTCAAGTAAGGAGAATATGCTTTTTCCTAAAACAGAAATTATCAAACCAGCCGTTGCTCCAGCTGTAAGGTTTGACCAAAAATTTCCAGTGTAATTTCTCTTTAGAAAGCTATATTCATAGCGAGTCAAGTCATATGGTTTTTCAGCCACATACCTTTGTGGCTCAAGATCAACTCGTCCTTGTAATATGATAGGTGAATCATATTCACCATCACTAATCGTTTGATTATCTTCTTGAGTCATACTCACTCTACTTTGTGATGCCTAACGCCGCCTTAAGCTGTGAGTAATAGTTGGCTAAAATGTGAAGCGAAGCGGAACCGAGCCAACTGTTACGAATCCGACTTTAAGGCCTTGTTAGCCATCAATTTCATTAAACCCTCTATATCAGGTTCATTCTCTGGCTTTTTATTAATATGAGCATGGTACGATTGTTGGTCTGGCCCCCAATCATGATATAGCCCCGTATTTGGTTCATTTAAAGATGCGGCTTGCGCATCTGTTATTTCTAAACTTAATTGAGATAGCTTATTTGGTTTACTGCTTCCTACTAATTTAGCAAAGACAACAACATTGTATTTGCCAGCGAAAAATTTAAAATCTGCACCATCTTCTGGAAGGAGGAAATGATGATCAGCTGTAACTCCCTCTTGAGGAACAAATAAGCCACTGCCTCTTTTTAAATCCCCTTTCTCTCCATAAACCCAAACATTAAAATTTTGTTTTGATTCATTACGCTGAATTGAAACATGTAAGCTTTCGATAACTTGACCACGTTTAGAAGTGCTATATAAAAGTGTGCGTAAATAAATTTTGTTCTTTGGGCTGTTAAAGTTTGAACCATCCGGACCGAAAAAAACAACCGTTGGCTGAGTCATAACAAGCTCACCTTTACGGAAAAAAGTAAGCCAAGCTGTGACACCTGAAACGATTAAAGCTAAGCATGAAAAAACAAGGCTAACTAAATACAATTCTTGCGGCAATGTTCAATCTCCATTTGATGGCTAACAGCATACTATCGTGAATTATCGATAGTACCGCCGTCTATTATTAATAATTTGGACATAACATTAATTAAAAATATCAATTTTGTCAAAGTGTTAGAGGTGGTTGGTGTTAGTTATTTACAAAGGGTTTAGTGTAGAAACTAAGATTTTCATCATACTCAGCCTCACAAGGCTGAGTATGACGCAATAGCTAATAATTGACTTTAAATAAATCAACTTGTTATGAGCCTTCTGATGTGGAAAGTAAGCATGCCTAAGCTCACTTTCTACAACTTATTACTCGACATACACGCTTCAATCTCAGCAATTGTCCTTGGTGCTTTTTCTGTCAGATTCAGATAACCACTTTCCGTCACTAGAATGTCGTCTTCAATGCGTATAGCTATGCCGCGCCATTTGGCGTCGACTTTATCGCAATTGGCTGGAATGTAGATGCCCGGTTCTATGGTAAATACCATGTTGGACTCCAGAGTAATCCATTCATCGGAGTTTGATGCTTGGTATGAGCCAACATCGTGAACGTGGAGTCCCATCCAATGACCGGTTTTATGAACCGTGAATTCTCGTTGCAACCCTTGCGCTATTACCTCTTCAAGATCGCCAGTTAAGATGCCTAAATCAAGCAGACCTTGGGCGAGTACGCGTTGATTGGCTTCAAATAATGTATTCCACTTTGCGCCGGGTTTGACTAGGGCGATTGACGCATCTAGTGCGTCTAATACAATCTGATAGATCGCTGCTTGTGGCGCGCTAAAGGTGCCATTTACAGGGAAGGTACGAGATATGTCGGCGGTATAGCATTGGTATTCGCCGCCTAAGTCAGTTAATACTAAATCGCCGTCTTGGCATTCACTGTTGTTCTCTTCGTAATGCAGGCACATGCCATTGTTTCCGCTGGCGACGATGTTGGCGTAACCCACGCTGTCACACCCATATTGACTGATGGTGTGATTGAACTCTGCACTTAATTGTCGTTCATTAATGCCAGCTTTCGCCGTTTTCATCACCTTGATATGACCCGCGACAGATGCGATTGTCGCCTGCTTGATAAGTGCAAGTTCATGATTGTCTTTTATCACGCGCATTTGCGCAATCATGGGGGATAGCTGGTGGATTGAGCGATGAATTTTAATGCTATCAAATGCGTGATCAGGTTGTTTGGCGGTTAACCAATGGCCTAAAGCATGGTGGTAATTGCCATGGTTGTCGCTGATAAATAGCTTGTGACGTTTTTCAAATAGGCTGGTGATAAGCGTTTCAAATTCATTAATTGGATAAGCTTTGTTTACGCCGTGATCTGATTCAAGCCCTGCGAGTCCAGCGCGTGCGCCAAACTGCACTTCCATGTTGGCGTCGCTATCGCGTGAGAACATGACAAAGGGTGTGTCGTGGGCGGGACGGATCACGCACACACAATCTGGTTCGTTAAATCCCGTGAGGTAAAAAAAGTCGTTGTCTTGTCGAAACGGGTAGCCGATATTGAGGTTTCTAACCTGTTCTTTATTGCCTACGATGATAGCGACACTGTCGCTATCTAGGGATGCTGCTAGCTGTAATCGTCGTAATGAATAAGGAGACATATAATCCTCTAACTATAAAATTGAGCAACGAGTTTGGCTGCTGCCAAGTCTTCGAGTGCGTGACCAACGGATTTAAATAAGGTGATTTGTTCGTCGCTTGTACGGCCTTGGTGTTCACTCTTACTTAACTCAAATAAGTCTGCATTTAAATCATCAATGCTGATAACGCCAGTGTCGAGTGGTATTTTTATATCGCCGGTTTCTTTGATGGCACCCGGTCGTGAATCAACAAAAATGTCGCAGCGCTTTACAACGTTATCGTCTGCTTCTCGCATATCAGGTCGGTAAGCGCCTACTAAGTCTACATGTTGTCCTTTGCTTAACCATTCACCTTTTATAAGTGGTGTTTGACTTAAGGTTGCGACGCTTATTATGTCAGCTTGTTTAACACCTACTTCAAGTGAATCTGTGATGTCGCAAGACAATCCTAAATCAGCCACTTGGTCAATAACGTGTTGTGCTTTTTCATTAGAGCGACCCCACACAGTGACATGCGTAATAGGCGATATTGCATGATGCGCGCGAATTAATTGCGGTGATAATGCGCCAGTGCCAACCACAAATAAATGAGAAGAATTCTTACGGGCTAAAAATTTAGCGGCGAGTGCAGATGCAGCGGCTGTCCGATTGGTTGTTAATGTTGGTGCGTCCATCATCAATTCTGGTGTGCCAGTGTGTAAGTCCATTAATAAATAGATACCTTGAATTGATGGTAAGCCTATCTGCGCATTATCTGGCGCAACCGTCACCATTTTTACACCTGCTTTTTCACCTGATTGCCATGCTGGCATTAGTAGTAAGGTGGTTTCACGAGAAGCATTGGGGTTATCCATGTCGTGATGATGGCGCAAAGGCACGGTAATATCGCTACAGAATGCGTCTTGGAGCGCATTTATTAACGTAGGAAAAGATAGTGCGTCTTGCACTTGTTTAGCGTCTAGGTGTTTCATAAAGTAGTCTCAAACCTTGATTTGTATACAATATATCATGCGTAGTTGGAAAGTTAATCGATTTTTTAAATCAGTTGATTAAAGCGCTGTTTAAGGACTTTTTCAACAGAGGCAATGTGGTAGACTAGCGCCATTAAAATTACCTAGAGAAATAATTCAATGTCAAACAAAGCCGTATTTTTAGATCGTGATGGCGTAATTAATGTAGATACTGGCTATGTAAGCCACAGCGATGACTTTGTTTTCATTGACGGTGTGATTGATGCATGTAAAGCCATTAAAGAAAAAGGTTACCAAATTGTGGTGATTACTAATCAGTCTGGTATTGCTCGTGGCTATTTCTCAGAAGACGAATTTATGACGTTAACAGAGTGGATGGATTGGTCACTGGCTGATAAAGGCGTTGATATAGACGGCATTTATTTTTGCCCGCATCATCCTGAAAAGGGCATTGGTGAGTTAAAGCAAGATTGTGATTGTCGTAAACCACAACCTGGAATGATTTTAAGTGCTAAAGAGCATTTAGATATCGATTTATCACAGTCATTTTTAGTGGGTGATAAACTTTCTGATTTACAAGCGGGTAAAAATGCGGGCATTGCGACTAATATCCTTGTGCGTACAGGCAAAGACGTAACAGATGAAGCAACTGAAAATGCTGATCACGTCGTTGACAGTTTAGTCGATGTCATTGATTTAATTTAAGCTTCATTTCTTTGCTAAATTAATTTCGAAATTTTGAATACTTTATTGTCATTGGTGGGTCTTTTACTCAAATTTTACTTTTGGTAACCCCCCATGACAGACAAACATTTTCAACTCGCGGTAAAATCACTACTCGGTTTAAGCTTTTTACTATTGGGTTTATCGTTCTTTTTAGGACAAAACCCTGGCGCTATAAAAGCAACGTTTAGCTTTTATTCACTCACTCAAATGATTGAGCCAGCAATCCTTGGCCAGTTAACGGGCGCTTTGTTTGTTGCTGTCGCCATTGCATTGTTCGTACCCCATCAACAGGCGAGTAATTTCGCGTTCATTGGCATGTTAGTTATTGCTGCTGTGCCTTTATTGACGTTGTTAAGTGAAACACGCTGGGTCGCTGCGCATGGTGGTTTTCCGGTTATTGGCTCTGGTCAAGGCATTATCAAGTACTTTGCGATTATTCCACTTGCTGTGTATTTGTTTAAACCACATGCGTTAAGTGAGCGCCAACAAGCGTGGTTTAACTATGCAACAATGGCGATGGTGCTGTTTTGGATTGGCGGCGTTAAGTTTTTTGAATATGAAGCTAACGCTATTGAACGTTTAGTTGTTAATTCGCCGCTGATGTCTTGGTTATATGACGTATTTTCTTTGCAAGGCGCATCAAATGCTATTGGTAGTTACGATATCGTATTTGCGTTATTACTAGCACTAGGCATGATATTTGGTAACAAAAAGTTGATGTGGATCGCAGGCATTGCCTGTGGCGCTGTATTTGGAATGACACAAACATTTTTAATTACATCAAATGGTTTCGACGCAAGCACCGTTATCAATGGTCTTGGTCAGTTTGTGATAAAAGATTTATGGTATATCGCTAATCTATTGGTTATCGTGCAATTTTTAGCAGTAACGAGAAAGGCAAAAGTCGCGTAATTAAGATTAGGATATTTATGAGTACATCATTTTTAAAGAGCATTCATCATGTTGCTATCATTTGCAGTGACTATAAAGTGTCAAAGGCTTTTTATTGTGATGTACTCAGACTAGCTGTTATTGCTGAAACATATCGTGAACAGCGCGATTCTTATAAGCTAGACTTGGCATTGCCAGATGGCAGTCAAATTGAGTTATTTTCATTTCCTGATGCTCCATCACGTCCTAGTTATCCAGAAGCCCAAGGCTTACGCCATCTTGCATTCGCCGTTGATGATATCCGTTCGGTGGTTGAATATTTACAGGAGCAGCGCGTTGTTTTTGAGCCTATTCGCGTCGATGAATTAACCGGAAAACAATTTACTTTTTTTAGTGACCCTGATGGTTTGCCATTGGAGTTATATCAAGCGTAACAATGCTTAATCTAGCGTTCACCGAGATTAAGAAATAATGCTTCAAATAATTGATGGAGCATTATTATGGCAACTTTCCCTAGCAAAAAACGTATCGTATTGATGTGTGTGATAGTCACTGTTATCGGTGGACTATGCTTACCTGAAAACCTTATTACCCCCGTCAAAGGCGCTACAAGCAAAGATTGGAATCATCAAACGTTTTGGTATTCGCCATGGGGAGCATCAGATGTTCACAAGGGCATTGATATCTTTGGTAAGCGTCATCAGCATGTAGTTTCGCCAGTATCGGGTATCGTTATTTTCTCTGGTGAATTAACTCGCGGTGGCCACGCCATTGCCGTATTAGGCCCCAAATGGCGAATACATTATATGGCGCATTTGCAAACGAGATATGTCAGTGTTGGCAGCTGGGTAACGCAGGGAGACAACATTGCTACCTTGGGTGATAGCGGCAATGCATTAGGTAAACAACCGCATGTTCATTATTCAATAATGACACTGGTACCCTATTTATGGCGAATTGACTTGAAAGAGCAGGGCATTAAAAAAGCGTTTTATCTCAATCCACATCAAAAACTAAAAAACGCCGAGTATTAAGTCGGCGCTTGTATGTTTTTGCCTATTGCTCAGTGGTTAGTTTGGTATGAAGCGTTTGACAAATTTATTAGCATTTTTCATCCCAACACTACTATTTTGAGCTGTTTTAGTTAGTACCAGATACAGCCACGGTACTAGATAAAGACTCATAACAGTAGAGAAACTTAAACCGCCGATTATCGCAATGGCTAGAGGACCATATGATGGGCCATCTCCACCAATCTGAGCGCTGCCAATTGCTAGTGGTATCATGCCAAGAATGGTGGTTAATACCGTCATTAGTACTGGGCGCAGTCGCGTGACACACATGTCGCAAATAACTTGTTCTAGCTCTTCACGTTTGGGTGTCATTTGATTGATTTGATCAATGAGCACAATACCGTTATTAACGACAATACCCATTAAAATCAAAATACCTATCATGCCCATCACACCCATGCTGGTGCCTGTGATCATGAAGAACCAGAACACACCTGTAATAGAGTAAATAATTGAGCTTATAATCGCAGCCGGCAGTAATAATGATTCGAACAATGCCGCCATCACTATGTAAATCATTGCAACAGCCAGCAACATATTAACCATCATAATATTTTGTTCTTGTTGTTGGCGTTCAAATCCTTGACCGAGTTTCCATTGATAACCAGCTGGCATATTCACATGTTCCATCGCCTCTTTTAACCGCTCGCCTGCTTGCTCAGTGGTGATGCCATCAAGATTGGCGCCGATACTCAGTGATGTCTGACGATTTTGACGATTAATATTGCTCAGTTGTGGTTTTACGGTGAACGTCACCAAATTTTCCAAAGTGATCATACGCCCATCAAATTGGGTGATTGGAATTTGCTTTAGCTTGGCAAGAGAGTATTTAATTTGCTTATCAAATAACATTTCTATGCGCACTTCACCTTGGGGATCATGACGGAAGCTGCGTAAGTTTCTACCACGCAGTGCGCTAGAGACTAGTGAGGCAACTTGCATGGAACTCAGGCCATAACGACTGGCTTTTTGTCGATCAACAGTAAGCACCATCTCTTGTTGCTGTTGTGACATTTCACTTCGAACATCAGACAACCCTTCGATTTGCTGTAACATCGGAATAATCTGATTACTTAGCTCTACTAATTTGTCAGTCGACGGGCCTGTAAGCGACATTGATGTGCCGCCAGCTGCTGCGCTGCGCCAGCTAAACTCAGGTTTGGCGATGGCGAACTTTGGCATACTTTCTCGAATACGCTTTTTTATCTCCTCAATACCTAACGTTGCATCTTCTTTAAGCAATAGGGTTGAGCTTGCATATTCTGGGTTGTAATAGGTATACACCGACTCGATATCAAACTTATCTTGGTTGGCATATAAGAATGTTTCCATCTTATTTACCAAAGTTTCAACTTCTTGCAGCGGGTATTGACCATTCATATGATAGTGCAATCTGATGCGGGTCGTGTCATCGCTATTGTTATTATCAGAGGTAATCACGCTAAACGGTAATGCTGTGCTTGCCAAGATCATGATGGCGAAGAATCCAGTTAATTTTGGACGGTGCAATAACCAACTTAAACTTTTCTTATAAAGTCGATTGCCCGGTTTATCGGCGTTATTTTTACTTTTCTTTGGTAATAGTTTTTCTAACGATACTTTCGAAAGTAGTAGCGGCAATAATGTTTTGGCCACTAACAATGAAGCAGCCAATGAAATACAAATGGCGATGGCGACGTGTTCAAGAAAAACCGTTAGCTGTACTTTCTCACCAATAATATTCGGTAAGAACACTATCATGGTGGTCAATGTGCCTGTGATAACCGCTAAGCTTACTTTTGATACACCTGTTTTTATATTGTAATGGACACTCTTGTCCGGGGATTTCTTGTATTGCGCTGCAATGGACTCGGTAATCACCACTGAGTTGTCAACCAACATACCAACGGCTAGTAATAACCCCATTAACGACAATACATTGAGGGAGTAGCCTAACAAATGCATACAGGCTAGTGTTAAACAAATTGAGAAAGGCACTGACGCCACAACTAATAAAGTAATCGGTGTATTTCTAATAAATAAATAAAGCACGGCAAAGGACAATAGTGCGCCGATACCGCCAGCTTGAAGTAAATCAGACAGTGAGTCTGTAACGCCTTTGGCTTGATCTTCCATTAAGAAAATATCAATACCTTCAAACTTTTCACTGGCAGAGACTTCGTTAATTGTTTCAACAACACGAGCAGATACATCAACAAGGTTGGCACTTGATTCACGAAAAACATCTAAGCCAATGGCGTAACTTTGGTTAAGATGACGGCCTTCTTCTGGATCTTTACGCTCATAATTAATGGTGGCAATGTCGCCCAAATAAATATGCTCGTTAACACGTAAGTTACGAATATCATTTAAGTTAGTGTATTCACCTTGTGGTGATACCCGCATGGTTTGATTGTCACTTTTGATAGCGCCTGCATTAATTGAAAAGTTTTGCTTGTTTAATAAAGCGGTTAATTGGTTTACATCAATGTTGTGACTTGCCATGCGATCGCTTGATAAACGAATAATGATTTGGCGTGGATCGACGCCGTACAAATCAACTTTCGACACGCCAGATAAACGCTCAAGTGGTTTCTTAAGAAAGTTATTAAGTAAATCGTAGCTATTACGCAACTCTCGTTCACTTGATAAGCGCATCGTAAGAATCGGCATATCTGTGGTTGAGAATTGATAGACAAAGATACGTTCTAAGTCATCGGGTAATAGGTGTTTAACCGCATCAATTTTCTCCCGTGCTTCAATGCCTTTACTGGTGATACTTTTATCCCACGCAACTTCAACAAAGATATTGCTGCCATTTTCGCTTGAATTTGAATTCATGCGAACAATGCCGCCCATTGTTGCGAGTGCTTCTTCAAGCGGACGGGTTACTAAGCGCTCAACCTCTGCTGGACTCGAACCAGGATAAGGGGCGTTGATCATGATTTGCGGCACATCAATACCAGGGAATTTCTCCAGTGGTAACATGCGTGATGCAGCAATACCGAGTAAAAGCATCGTTAGTGCAATCATAAAGGTTGTAACTGGGCGCTTTAAAGCAAGCGCTGTTAACCCTATATTATTTGAATCATCCTTGCTCATGTTATGCCTCCGTCGCCGATGAGTTATCGAGCTGTGCATTTTCCGTTGCTTTGACAAACTTCTTACTATCAAACAAGCGATAAAGCACTGGAATGACAATCAGTGTTAACAAAGTCGAGAAGATCAAGCCGCTAATGACGGTAATTGCCATTGGAGCGCGTAATTCACTGCCTTCTCCAAGACCAATACACATTGGTAGTAACCCTAAAATGGTGGTTAATGTGGTCATGACAATTGGGCGTAACCGCGACTGGGCAGCAGTTTTAATGGCTTCAACTTTTTCCATGCCTTCAAGGCGCAATTGATTGATGCGATCCACAAGGACAATGGCATTATTAACCACAATACCACTTAGCATGATTAAACCAAGGAACACGATAACGCTTAAGTTAGTACCTGTGATGTATAAGCCAAGTAGTGAACCCACACCTGCTAGCGGCACACTAAATAAGATAAGTAATGGATGAAGTAGTGACTCAAACTGAGAGGCCATCACTAAGTACACTAAGAATACAGCAAGGGCGAGCGCCATCATCATTGAGTTGAACGATTGTTCCATTTCTTCACTTTGACCACCAAAGTTACTAGTGACATTTAGCGGTAAGTTTAGCTGTTCAATAAGAGTATTTGCTGCATCGATAGCACTTTGTTGATCGCCAGTTGCGATATTGGCGCTAATAACGGCAACTCGTTGTTGGTTGATACGGTTAATTTGCGCTGGACCCACAGTTTCTCTAATTGTCGCCACGCTATCTAACGAGATTGGCTGTTGACTATTAGGGTTAACAATCATTGCGCGCAAATCGTTGATTGAGTTTCTGTCTGCTAAGTCACTGCGCACCAGAATATCAATTTTACGATCGAACATGGTGAATTGGCTCGCCACGTTACCACCTACTTTTACGGCGATAAGTTGTGAAATATCTGCGCTATTTAGTCCAAGGCTCGCGATGCGTTTATGATCAAATTCAATCGCTAATTCTGGCTGACCACGTCGCATACTATTCACAACATCATCAAATACCGCAGATTGATTCATCAATGTCGCTAGCTCTTTACTATAACGATCAAGTGACTCAAGATCGTAGCTTGCCAATTCAATACTCATTGGTTTACTTAAAGTAAATAATGCAGGGCGATTAATTTCGTTACTGGCTCCAACAATTTGTCGCGCGATTTCACGGGTTTTATCCATGATAGCTTGCTCATGAATCTTATTGTTTACAATAATTTGCAATCGCGCTTGATGCTCACCACCTTTACTTGCACTGCTTGTCATTAAACTACCGCGACCAGAAAGTGAATAAGTACTTTTCACACGATCGTCATCTTTTAGCGCGTCAGATATGCGGTTAATTGCTTCGTCTGTTTTTACAAGTGGCGTGCCTGGCGCCAGTTCGAGCTCAAGATAGAATTCTCCTTGAGATAACGAAGGCAGTAATTCAAAACCAACACGCGGGGCAATAACAACACTGGTACAAGCTAGGCCTAGAGTGATTACAAGTGTTTTAAAAGGATGTGCTAAAGCACCAGATAACAACTTTTTGAAGCCGCCGGCTAGTAAATCAAAGACTTTATTAAATAGCCCTGTAATTGGATTAAAGATAAATCCAAATACTTTGCTTAGACCATGGAAAATCACTAAAACGATGCGAGTCAATAACATCGGCAGTAGTATGAATATGGCATAAAGCGGTGAAGTTAGAACATATAGAATCTTACCGCCAAGATCTCGTTCTGAAAATGGCACGCGCTGATAACCAGCTGAATCATCGTCATTTGACGATTTTTCGCGTGATGCCAACATTGGAATCAACGTTAGTGCAACAAGCAGTGAAGCTAGTAGGGCAAAGGTGACTGTCATCGCTTGGTCATGGAACAATTGGCCTGCAACACCTTCAACGAAGATCAGTGGGACGAAAACGGCGAGGGTCGTTAAAGTTGATGCGACAATCGCGCCGCTTACTTCTTTCGTACCTTTCACCGCTGCGTCACGATTTGATAAACCTTGCTCTTTGTAACGAGCGATATTTTCTAACACAACGATGGCATTATCGACCAATAAGCCTGTCGCCAATGCAATACCACCAAGCGACATGATATTTAGCGTAATGTCATTACCATACATTAGATTAAATGTGGCAATGACTGACACTGGAATTGATAGTGAGATGATGAGCGTCGGAACAATTGAGCGTAAGAAAAGATACAACACCAGCATAGCCAGTAAGCCACCGATAATCGCTGCTGATTTTACTTCGCTAATCGCATTACTGATAAAGGTTGATTGATCGTAAACCAGTGTTAGTTCATAACGATTGTCGCCTTTGTCTTTTTGTCTGTCTAATTGACGTTTAATTCGAGTAGCAACTTCAACGGTATTAGCATCACCTTCTTTGTAAATTGCTAACTCAACCGCTTCTCTTGCATTAATTCGCGTAACGTCAGTACGTTCTTTGTAGGCATCTTTAATATTTGCAATGTCTTTTAGGTAGATGATTTGATCGTTTTGTTGATACACCACCAAATCACCAATTTGTTTAATGTCACTAAATTGATTGAGTGTTCGAACGAGGTATTGAGTATTACCTTCGATGAGTTTTCCAGCTGAGATATTAATATTCTCACGGCGAATAAGTTGGCTTACTTGCTCGCTACTCAAATTTAACTGCGCCAATTTATGCTGGTCGATCACCACTTGATATTCTTGTTCTAAACCACCACCTAATTTGACTGAAGCGACCCCAGCAATCGATTCTATTTGACGCTTTACATCATATTCACCGTAGGTTCTCATCGCAGTTAAAGTATGGATGCCTGCATTCGTATCCGTTGTAACGGTGTCTTTCGGTTGCAATGCCAATCGAACAATAGGGTCGAGACTCGGGTTAAATTTTAAAATTAGTGGTTTTTCGACATCCAGTGGTAAAGAAATTAAATCGAGTTTTTCTCGAACTTCAAGGCTGGTGATGTCCATGGCAACATCCCATTCAAACTCAAGTAAAACATCAGATTGGCCAGGTTTAGAAATCGAGCTGATTTTACGTAAGCCTTTTACAACACCAACGGCTTCTTCAATAGGTTTACTAATAAGTTGTTCTATTTCTGACGGCGCTGCACCTGTGTAAGTTGTACGTACCGTTAAGGTTGGGTAGCTTAGTTCTGGTAAAAGGTTCACCGCTAGACGCGATAACCCAACGAGACCAAATAAGATGACGGCAAAGGTCGCCATCCACACCGTCACAGGACGATTGATTGCTGTATCAATAATTTTCAT
>CAJXRU010000083.1 GCA_913060565.1 uncultured Gammaproteobacteria bacterium
TGGCAAATAAATCAATGACAACAGCTAAGTAACACCAACGTGAACCAGCCCAAATATAGGTCACATCGCCACACCACGATTGATTCGGCTCTGTCATTACAAATTGCCTATCTAAATGATTAGGTATCGCAGGATGTTCGTTCACAGCTCGTTTGTAAGCATGCTTAGGTATCTGACAACTAACTAAACCTAAACGCTTCATGATGCTATTGGTGCGGTAACGGCTCAGTGGAAAATCTCTTGTTGTCGCTATCTGAGCGATGGTTCTCGCACCCGTCGAATCACCGCTTTCGGCGAAGATAGAACGAATCATTAGCTCTGCCTTCACGCGTTTATTGCAATGAAAAATTTTTGCCTGTCCCTTTTTTCATTTTATCTTGATGCACAGCCTTTGTTGTTGGAGTACCTAAAGTTTGCATTCGGTATTCATCACAACGACGCCACAGGCGGCCTTCGCACGCTTGGTAAGAAATTAACTCAAGCAAAAATCGAAGATGTTCGCGCAAGATACGCGCTTGCCAAAGAACGCCTAGCGGTGCTTGATTTGTTGGATTAGTAGTTGATATTAACATTTGAATTTTAAAGCCTCGATAATTCGGGGCTTTTTTATTAGAGGGATATTTATTGGTATCACGTGCTTTGCCACTAAATTATGCGAAGTGCAACGATGAACTCAGGGATAATTTGAAGTGGCTGATAAATCTACCCGCTGCTGGAGAGCATGAGTCATAATTACTTACCTCTTAACAACGAGCGCTAATTTAGCGTAGACCAAGACTCGTTTAGCCGCCTAAATTTTATGGCTGTCCTTTATCTCCTTATCTCAGCGAAATTAATCAAAATGAACTTAACGTCGGTGTCGATACTGGTAAAACTCAACTAGATATTTAGATAAGATCATTAGATATCGATTTCACCGTAACCAACGACGAGAAAGGAATTAAACAAGACATCAAGGAGTTAAAAAGACATACTGTAACACGCGTTGTTATTGAAGCAACTGGAAGACTTGAGCAACCTTTCATTTTAGCCTGCGCTTATGCAAAGATTCCGTTCGTTATAGCTAATCCAGTAAACATCAAACGTTTTGCTGGTGCCATTAATAAAAATGCTAAAACCGACAAACTTGATGCACAGCTAATTGCATTTTACGGCGAAGCTATCAATACTAAAGCGCACAACAAATGCGCTTAATAAGCGACCTACTGTCTCGAAGACGTCAGTTAATGGATATGCAAACTATGGAGAAAAATCGTTCTCAAATTATGCCTAAAGCAGTTTCGTCACTCATCAAACCCATTTTAACAGCGCTGAAAAATCAGATCGAAAAGGTTGATGGTAAACTACAAAAACTAATTACGATTACAAAGCTAAAAATGACATCATTCAAAGTGTTCCAAGGGTTGGAAATGTCGTTGCATTTAATCTATTAAGCGAAATGCCAGAACTCGGGTATATCAACAATAAAGAAGCTGCTTCACTCATCGGCGTGGCACCTTTTAATCGAGAAAGCGGCGCTTACCAAGACAAGAGAATGATACGTGGTAGACGTCCTAAGATCAGAACAGCGATGTACATGGCAATAATAGCCTGCATAAGAAAGCTAGTTATCGTGATTAATTCGATGGTAAGGAATGGTGTCATGTGGGATCCTAAAATGATTTAGAATTAGGCATTGACACCATAGTCACTTGTTATGTTTTTGCATAGCAAATTTTATTCATCAGCAAGTTTTTGTACCGCTCGTAAACTATTTTTTTTATCTGACTCTATGTTTTCGTTTAGAGAAATAAAAGCTCTCGCATTTTTAAAGCGACTAGCATTCAATACAAATTTTGATTCATCATAGCCTGCTACACAATAAGCTGTATATTTAGAATTACCTTCAGCCTCATACTTGATTTTATGAATGTTATATACATCATAGGAAGAACCCATAGTATTTTGGCACCTAATAGTAATTGTATATGAACCGGGCTCTAAAACATAAACATCGCTGTTTGAAAAAGAACCATCACTATCTAAACGAGATTCACCTTCAATTTTAATGATGTACGCGTACATTTCTCTCACACTAGGTAACCAACCAATTTGCTCAGCTTGTAATTTAGCTAAACTTTTTCCGCTTGTGGAACCGTTAACATAAACAGTACTACTGCAACCTGAGAGTATAAATAATGACATTAGAATTAAACTTTTCAATTTGTAAACCTCAAAACATAACGAGGCTGTAGAATTAATCATTCACAGCCTAAATTTTTATAGAGAAAGACAATAGTTGAGTTAGCTCTGACTTTCAATAGTTAAGTAATTGATTAAGGATAATTTTTATTTAAGGCGTATTTACTGCTTGTTGAACGTTTAAATGCATATAGAGGACGATAACGGGAGTGTTTTATAGGTTATTCCTCCTACAGCATGCTGTTACGTAGTTTTTCTATATTATGAACGAGACAGTTCATTTGCCATTGGGCATTAATTTATCTTGGCCTCGTAACGTGAATTGATTTACAAATTTATTGACTGTCCTTTATTTCTTATGAATACCATGAAGCATGGCCTAGCATTTAATGCTTCAAGAACCGGTGCTTGTTGCAGTATCCGATTTACTTGACTTGTTAAATTCCAAATTCCACGTTACTGAGCCTTTTACTTCCTCATAAAGCTCACGTAACACCTTAACTTTTCTGATTAATTTAATAAGCTCTTCTTTGCTACCATTTTGCACATAGACTTCATACCACGCCTTATCTTCTGTTTTGTAGTAGTTTTCTAATGCATAAATCATTAATGAAATCTAGGACACTCAATTCTTTTAGACGTCCAAAAACAATAGCCCAAATTATCTAACTTAGCTACTTACCTAAGTTCTCGATGAAGATGTCATCAAGCCAGATGCTGATGACAATAAAGCTTAATACTTAGCGATTCACTTAAAGCGTTTAACGATGTGTTGATGCGGACCAACGTCCGTAATATCAAACACAGCAGGGTTAATCTCAAAGTCTGCTTGTTGATAAAACGTAATCGCAGATACACGGGCATTAGCCCACAAATAGTCAGTATCAGTCGCTAGTTTCTGGCATATCCCTGCGAGTAACTTATGTCCAAATCCCTGCCCTTGCTTATTTTCAGCCACTGCCATGGAGCGTAGTTGGCAACCGCGCCCTCGATAACCTTCAGAATTACGCGCATATAACGACGCAATAGCGACAAGCTCTGCGCCATCGAAATAACCATAATGATGAGTAGTCGCTAATTCATCGCCAGCAAACATACAATCTTGTAGTGTGCCATCTGGGCGTAAAATAACTTGGCGCAGTGGGTAGGCTTGCTCAGCAGTAATGCGTTTAATCACCATCGGCTCCAGTTGCTTGAGGGAAGACTTCATCAAGCATCAACTCTTCGATACCTGTACCTTGCGCGATGCTTAATTGTAATAAACGCTCTGCCACTTGCTCACCTTTAATGGGCCGATAGCGTTTAAGCCCCGGCAAACGACACAAAGTAGGTAGAATGACACTTGCGAGATTTTCTCCCAAACGCGTTTGGTCGCGATCCCCTAATAATAGCGATGGTTTAACGATGCTAATACGCTCAAATGTCATTGCCTTAACCGCGTTATCAAGTTCACCTTTCATTTTCAAGTAACTACTGCGGCTCGCGCAATTGGCACCGCTTGAAGAGACAAGTAAATAATGAGGAATACCATTAGAACAAGCTAATGTCGCTGCTGCGACTTGATAGTCATAGT
Organism: uncultured Gammaproteobacteria bacterium; assembly: GCA_913060565.1. GTDB lineage: Bacteria > Pseudomonadota > Gammaproteobacteria > Enterobacterales > Psychrobiaceae > Psychrobium. The sequence goes on from CAJXRU010000083.1 coordinate 3,755, forward strand.
CGATAATCCACTGCGCTGCAACAGAGCCCGCTTGTTTTAGGGTAGTACCAAGACATGAAAATAACACATCGCCATGAAACAGCTCGCTATGCTCAGCTAACTGAGCAAAGTCAACCACATGGTTTTCGACACGGTCATTGTCATAATCGACTTGACGACGCGTAATGGTCACTATTTTTGAGTAGTGCGGGGAAGTTGTCAGCATAGCCACTAAGGCTTTGCCGACAAGACCTGTGGCACCAATAACAACTGCAGTTTTAGTTGTTACCGAATTAGAAAATGAGCTCTGCATTAATAAATGGCTAGGTTATAAACTAAGATAACCGCAGCGTATCACAACAGCTTGATAATATTAAAAATAAATATCGATGCCGAAACCAAAGTGATTAAATTCACTTCTGACGATTTCAGCCTTTAATGCGATATGATCGTTAAAGTGATAGTTAACGCCAGCACCGAATAATGCAGCAGTCCCGCTGTTATCAATCGAAGTCACTATTGGTGGCATGCCGTAAGGGTCGACAGTAACACCTTCCTCAAACCACGCGAATGCGCCTAGCTTGCCGTACAAGTTAAAATTACCCAGTGGATATTTAGCGATGAAAGACGCTGAATAGCCATCAACATCGATATTATCTATATTATCCGTGCTATCAAATTCGCCGAAATCAATTTGCGTAAGTTCAACGGCAAAATTGGGATGAAATTGATAACCAATATTAAAACTAGCAGGTTGCTCTATCTTATAATCGCCATTTAAAACAACTGAAGTGCCGACAAAAAACTTATTGTCGATCTCATTGGCATTAACACAAGTAAAACACAATAAAGACGCGATCGTTAAAGCGCCTAAGTCTATCCCTTTGCTCATAATTATCCTTAACGAAATTAAGTGGTTAACTATTAAAAAGACTGAGTCTAGCATAAAAAATCATCGCTGCAGCCTAGAAAATATTCACGTTAGCTCAATCAGCAATCACGACAGTTTGAACACTGTTAATAAAATGTTATCGTGTGCCGCTCTACATCGTTTAATAAAGAATAATAACAATGAGTCTTAAACGTCAGCACTTTATCGGCATAGGTCCCCTTGCCGCGATCCTTTTCTACTACATCTTAACGTTTAACGGATTAGCTCAAATGCCTGCAACTGCGGCAGCAATTACGCTATTAACCGTTATTTGGTGGGTTAGTGAAGCGTTGCCAATTCCGGCAACGTCATTAGTTCCATTTGCCCTGCTTCCCTTATTTGGCGTAGTCGACCATAAGACAGTAGCATCATCGCTGGGAAGTCACGTCATTCTATTGCTAATGGGCGCCTTTATGCTGTCTAAATCGCTAGAAAAGAGTGGCGCCCATCAGCGTTTAGCGGTTTACATGTTGCGCCTTGTCGGCGTATCAAGTGGGCGGCGATTAGTACTCGGTTTCATGCTTACGGCTGGCTTTTTAAGTATGTGGATTTCGAACACAGCAACCACACTTATCATGCTGCCGATAGCCCTTGCGATATTGGCTCATGTCGATAATCCAAAGTTAAAAATAGCACTGATATTAGGTATCGCGTATGCCGCTAGTACCGGCGGTATAGCCACACCAATTGGCACGCCGCCTAACGTCATCTTTATGGGTATTTATGAAGAGCACACAGGTCAAGAATTTAGCTTTTTACAATGGATGAAGGTTGGTGTGCCAGTCGTTTTGATCAGCCTACCGTTAATGGCGTTATGGTTAACACGTAATGTGAATCTCGAACATAAAATTACACTGCCCGCGCTGGGAGAATGGCGCAGTGAAGAAAAACGTACCTTGATTTTATTTGGACTGACGGCTCTTGCATGGATAACCCGAAAAGATCCATATGGCGGCTGGAGTGAATTATTTGACATCACTATTGCTGGAGATAGTACGGTGGCTTTGGTTGCCGTGGTGATCATGTTTATGACGCCTAACGGGAAAGGTGGCCGCGTTCTTGATTGGGAAACAGCTAAAGATATCCCTTGGGGCATGTTGTTACTATTTGCTGGCGGTATTGCCATTGCCAAAGGGTTTGTTGCTTCAGGTTTAAGTACAATTATGGGTGACTGGTTATCATCAATGACTCATTTACCAATCGTGCTCGTGATATTAACTATTTGTTTGGTGGTTACTTACCTCACTGAAATCACCAGTAATACCGCAACGGCCACCTTATTAATGCCAATTCTAGCGGTTGCTGCAACCAGCGCAGGAATCGATCCGGCAGTCTTTATGATCCCAGCAGCAATGGCGGCAAGTTGCGCCTATATGCTACCTGTGGCAACAGCGCCCAACGCAATTGCTTATGGTACGGGGGAGTTTGAAATAAAAGATATGGTGCGCGAAGGTGCAGTACTTAGCTTACTCGTTTCCTGCACTGTAGCGGTTGTTTGTTACCTTTTATTGACTTAAAAGCGTCGCTGCAACGCGACTTTTTCAATACCGTGTGAAGGTGTCCAGCATTTGAATTGAACAAAACCATGTTTTTTGTACAGTTCAATGGCTGGCATATTCACGCTCGCGGTTTCCACGACAGCATGTTCAATCTCAAATGTCGTCAAAACATGCCTCATTAACTGGCCAGCAATGCCGCGCCGAAAAAAGTCAGGGCTCACCGTCAGGCTATTAATCGACAGCTGTTTCTTGCCATATTCAATTTCAATCACGCCTGCCAACGCACTATCAATTTTAGCGCCGTAAAACATCGTTTGGGACTGTGCAATGTCACTTGCCGTGCGTTGCAACGGTGGAAAACTTGACGTGCCAATCAATTGCGCTTCAATTTGATAGGATGCCTGAAAAACCTCATAGATCTCAGCCGCAATAGTCGGCGTATTATGCTCAAGTAATGTAATCACAACTTATCCCATTCGCTTGGCCATGGGATGATCAGGATTTAGCTGTAATAAATCCCACAAATTGCCATACAAATCTTCAAACACAGCAACCGTGCCATAATCTTGCTCTTGGGGCTCTCGAACAAAAGTAATGCCTAAAGCTGTCATACGCTTATAATCACGCCAAAAATCATCGGTATTTAAAAATAAAAAGACACGCCCACCCGCTTGGTCGCCAATAAAATCGTGTTGGCGCTCTTTCGAAGCTTTTGCTAACAAAATTGCCGTCCCCGTAGAATTTGGCGGCGCGACAACAACCCAACGCTTGTCTTGCTCCGGTTGATAGATATCTTCAACCAATTCGAATTTAAGTTTGTCGACGTAAAAAGCGATAGCTTCATCGTAATCTTTAACGACCAGTGCAATATGCACAATGTTCTGTTTCATGAAAATCCTAAGTTATATTTCTTATTGGCTATTTTTAAGTTGATTTGCAAGCTAAAGTTTAATGTTTAACACCATATCAATACGATGCATATCTTGACCCCAGCCATGCTCAATTTCATTGACAGCGACTGCGCCAAACTTTGCAAAAAATGGCGCAGATAAATGACTTGCAGCAATGGAAATTCTGTCAATTCCTTGATCGACTGCGGTTACAATGACATGCTCCATAACTTGTTTGCCAACACCAGAACCCTGTGTTTTTGGCGATAACATTATCCAGTTAATCGCGTACTCTTGATTGTGTTTGAGTAAGCCAAAAGCACCAACAACCTCATCGTTTAACAAACACACGTGATAACCAACAGGTTGAGACTTCAAGAATCCTAGATAATCATCTCGCTCATTGCGTGCAAAAAACTGAGGACAATTAGCATCGAATAATGCCATGCAAGCTAGCTCTAACTCGGGGTTATAGGGATGAAATAAATTAGATTGAGTCATTAGTAAATCTCTATTAAAGATATTGCGTTAAATACACACCAATTCAGACATTTGATAGCAGAGATCCCCATCAACGTTTATCGGTTCAGCGTCATTATAAGGATTTAAATAATCCAATGAATTAACTTCTTGATCTTTTTTGGCCGTTAACTGAGCGAGTTTGTATCGAATAAGTGATAACTTTGTATCTAATTCAATTACATCGTCATACCTTTCTATAAATTCAAAGTCCAAAAAGCTAAGTGCACTTTGTGCTTTTAAATTTCTTACGTTTTTTATCATTTTTATAAAAATGTTTGTATTTTTATAGCTATCTATTCGTTGGTTTTCTAACTCTTTCAATACTTTGTTTTTTATTAGTAAATCAGTTTTTTTAGAATCAATATCTAACAATGCAGAGTGATATTGGAAATATACGGTATTGATCGTTTGGTTTGGTTTAAACAGTAAGTCAATACTATAAGGGACTTCACTTACTTCGAGCGGTTCATATAAAAACAGCTGAGTTCGTTCAATAGTACGTCTAAAGCGTCTTTTATAATAGTCACTTTTAGAAACTTCAGTGATCGTCAAAGTTGGGAATAACCGCATGATTTTCAACAGCTCTTCAGGCTGATTTTCAGCGACATAGTCAATAATAGGAATCACTACTTTGGAAATATTTCTTAAGCTTTGATGCCGCCATAAAATCGCATTACTTTGAGTGACAATTTTTCGATCTAATGACACTAAGTGACTTAATTTGTAATGTGCTTGCGTTAATCGCCCAGCGGCAAAATCATAAATTATTTCATAGGCAGTTAAATTGCTTAATACTTCTAGCTGATCTGAGTTAATGTCCAGCAGTATTGAATCAGGAATGTAAAATTGTGTTCTATCATCAAGGCTTAAATAATCAAATATGAGATAGCTAAACTTCTTATTCATTGCGCCTAGCTTTTTTCTTTTGTCGAGGATAAAACGCAAACAACGTTTGTTAGCAATTGAACAGATATATTTCTTTTCTGCCAACCATTCGAGATCTTCGATATTAGGCCAGTCTATTTCTTCATTATCATGGCCATCAAGCCTCTCAATAATGGATTTAAGTTTTATAACCTCTTCTTCGCGGCCTTCAACACCATCCACTGTCATTATCGTTAAATCAGGGATTACGCTTTCATTTAAATCTATTGCTGCAATGGGGTTTTCCATCCATTCTTGTGCAATTGGGTGGATGGTTTCATCTGACAGCAAAAAATGACCGCCAATAGCGATAATTATTGCGCACAAGAAGCCAAGAATACGGGGATTCATATAATTCCTTTTATTTCAAAAACTTTTTGAAGCCTTGCGATTATCTCTGATAACATGGAGAAAACCAACATTAACTAAACCACAATCCCGTTACCTGAATCGGCGCTTCATCGTCACGTAAATATAGCTGCCACAAAAGCTCTTCATCAGAATGTTCAAAAACAACTTTCCATAATAATTGGTGCTCATTGACACGTTTCAAGTATCCCAAATACTCACAGGTGATTAATTGTCCCATAGGGATTATTGCTTCTTGTACGGCATGTTCAAAACGTTCTTGTGTCAATTTCTCTTTAAATTCAGCACAAAAGTGGCGGGTTAATAGCTGATAGTCACAGGTTTGGTGAGCGTTGATAATTTCTCGCATGATACAGCGACCTATTTGCTCAGCGTTTTCTCGGGTTATTGTTATTATCATCAAGCCTTCTTATTTCAAATATTGAGGTTAAGCTGTTTATTGTCTAATTTAGAGTAAACTAATAATGCTATTAGATCGTATAAATGTTTCAAAGTATGTCAAAAATGCCGTTATGTAAAACATTGTAAAACAAAACTATGATTAGACTATTTTGATGTATTCTGCCGCCATCAATAATCCGTGAGTAAAGTATCACCATGAGAACAATAAAAATCCTTCTCCCCTTTGTTGTTATCGCCGTTGCAGCGCTAGCCATATTCATGATTTTCTTTTCGAGTCCTGAGGCTCGAAAACGAGGACAACGACCACCGCCAAGCTTAGTGGTTGAAGTATTAGACATTAAACCGCAAGACTATCAGGTGACATTATCATCTTTTGGTAAAATTACGCCGACGACACAAAGTCAATTGTCGTCTCAAGTCAGCGGTCAAATTGTAGCTGTGAGTGACAGTTTCAAGGCAGGACAATTTTTTAATAAAGGCGATACCTTAGTAACACTTGATGACCGTGATTATAAAATCAGAGTTCAGTCTGCCAGTGCTGAACGTGCTCAAGCTCAAGTAGCATTGGATGAAGAAATTGCATTGTCAGCACAGGCGATAAAAGATCGTAAAAATCTTGGTACGTTAGGCCAAGCCAGTGATTACGCATTAAGAAAGCCACAAATGGCGGCTGCACGCGCTAAATTACAAGCGGCAGACGCAAACCTTAAACAAGCATTATTAGATGTTGAGCGCACAGTGATTACCGCGCCTTATGATGGTCGTATCTTAACGAAGAAAGTGTCTGTCGGTCAGGTTGTTGGCTCAACAACAGCACTTGCCGATATCTATGCCGTTGATAATGCGGAAGTAGAATTACCGATTAAAAATTCGCAACTTGCACTATTAAACTTACCTAACAATCATTTAGGCGAATCAAATCCACAAGCATCGCTAATTACCTTATTAAATAACGAAGGTGGCGCTACGCAGTTTTGGCAAGCGCAGATAACACGAACCAGTGGCGCGATTAACGAAAACACCCAGCAATTGAGTGTGATTGCAGAAATTAGCCAACCATTCGCTCAAGCCGACAAGCGTTCATTAAATATTGGCCAATTTGTCACGGCGCAAATTACAGGTAAAACACTCAACGATGCCATTGTCATTCCCAACGCCTCGATTTATCAGGGTAGCTATGTCTATCTTTACGAAAACGGTGTTTTACAACGTAAGAATGTCGTTATCGCCTATCAAAATAACAAAGAAGCGATAATTACTTCCGGTGTTTACGCCAACGAAAAATTAGTAACTACGCCACTTGGTCAAGTGAATTCAGGTACGGCGGTGAGCATTGCTGGTCAAAAAGCGACGAAAGGTAACAAAAAACGTGGTGGTAAAGACGGCAAGCGTCGTGGTAAAGATCGTCAACAAAAAGCAAATAATGGGAGCGCATCATGATAGCTTGGTTTGCCAGAAATGGTGTAGCTGCCAATCTATTAATGATTTCCATTTTAGTTGCCGGCTTATTGATTTTAAATACAAAAATTCCGTTAGAGGTATTTCCAACCACTGAAGCACGTACTATTTCAGTGTCAGTGAGCCTACGTGGTGCAACCCCTGAAGACACTGAAAAAGGTATCGCCATCTTAGTTGAAGAAGCGGTACAAGATTTAGAAGGCATCAAACAACTAAGAAGTCGCTCGTCGGAAGGCAGTGCTAGCATCACTATCGAGATGGAAAACAACGCTGATAGTCAAAAGTTACTAAACGATGTCAAAAGTCGTGTTGATGCTATCAACAACTTTCCTGGCAGTGCTGAGAAACCTGTTGTTCGATTAGCGCAGCGCACACGTGAAGTCATTAGCGTAGTGGTTGCAGGGCCACAGTCTGAAAAAGAAATTCGTCAACTGGCAGAAACCGTGCGTGATGACATTTTGCGCCTTGACGGTGTCACACAAGTTCAGCTTGATTCGGTGCGTCCGTATGAGATCACTATTGAAGTAAATCAAGATATCTTGCGTCAATACAACATCTCGCTGTCGCAGATTTCACAGGCCATTAATAACAGTTCACGTGATTTATCGTCAGGTAACATCAAGACATCGGGCGGTGACGTATTAATTCGTTCGTCAGGTCAAGCGTACCGTCAAGATGAATACGAAAGTATTGTTATTTTGACCCAAGATGACGGCAGTCTTATTCGCCTAAAAGATATTGCTAAAGTTAAAGATGGTTTTGAAGATAGCGATTTCTCGTCACGCTTTAACGGTAAAAATGCCGCCTTTATTGATGTATTTCGTATCGGCAATCAAAGCGCCATTGAAATTGCAGACAAGGTTAAGGCGTACCTAGACACTAAGTCAGCGACAATGCCACAAGGTGTTGATCTCACTTATTGGCGTGATCGCTCTGTTATTGTTAAAAACCGTTTGGCGACTTTAACTGGTAACGCGATCCAAGGGGGTATTTTAGTACTTGCCTTACTGACACTATTTCTACGTCCTGCCATCGCGTTTTGGGTTTTCATTGGTATTCCAGTGAGTTTTATGGGGGCATTTTTCTTAATGCCACTGATGGGTGTTACTCTTAATATCTTTAGTTTATTCGCATTTATTTTAGTACTAGGGATCGTGGTGGATGACGCCATTGTCACCGGCGAAAATATCTATGCCCATATGCGGCACAGCGACAATGGATTGCAAGCGGCTATCAAGGGAACTCAGGAAGTTACTGTACCAGTTACCTTTGGTATTTTAACCACCATTGCCGCCTTTATGCCATTGGCTTTCATAGAAGGTCGCCGTGGTGATTTGTTTGCTCAAATTCCTATTGTTGTTATTCCAATTCTATTATTTTCACTAATTGAATCTAAGTTAGTATTACCGTCGCATTTAAAACATTTGCGTCTACGTAAAGATAAGACTGAGCCAAACGGGTTTAGTAAATTCCAACAGCGTTTTGCTGATGGATTTGAGAATGCGATTATTAAATATTATCGCCCTATTCTCGACATTACGCTACGCAATAAAGCGACAACGCTATTTAGCTTCATTGGCGTATTAGCGATTGTTATTAGCTTGATTATGAGTGGCTGGACACGTTTTACTTTCTTCCCACGAGTAGAAAGTGAAACAGCGGTTGCATCGCTAGCAATGCCTGCTGGCACGCCATACGAAGTAACCGATCATTATATTTCGAAAATGACTGACGCAGCCTTTACGCTGAAAAAGAAATACTATGAGCAAGAAGGTGTTGATCTCATCCTAGACATCAATGCAACCATAGGCAGCAGCGGCCGTTCACAAGGTTCACACCTTGGCCGCGTGATGTTTCAAACGGTGCCGCCAGAGCAGCGCGACTTAAAAATTGGTTCCAGTCAGCTAGTCCGCGAATGGCGTCAATTAATCGGTGAAGTGCCAGGGGCACAGAGTTTAACGTATCGCGCTGAAATAGGCCGAACCTCAGATCCTATTGATATTCAGTTTGCAGGTAATGATTTCAAGGCACTTGGCGAAATATCTGAAAAAGTAAAAGAGCAATTAGCCAAGTACCCTGCGCTGTTTGATATCACTGATTCATTATCAAATGGTAAAGAAGAACTACAAATTGAGCTTAATGATCAAGCTTATGCGCTAGGCTTAACGCGTAGTGAAGTACTGAGCCAAATTCGCGCAGCATATTTTGGTATTCAAGTACAACGTATTCAACGTGGCCGTGATGATGTGCGCGTGATGTTGAAACTACCAAAAGACGAGCGCCGCTCAATTGCGGGACTTGAAGACATGCGAATTGTAACGCCGCAACAGCAAAGCGTTCCATTGTCTCAAATTGCAACGTTATCGCCAGATACGTCACCAACCGCCATTCATCGTATCGACAGATTCCGCACCATGACGGTAAACGCTGACGCGGTGAAATCTGAAGCGAATATGACGCTTATTAACCAAGAACTTCGAGAGTTCGCCGATGAGCTGTTAGTTCAATATCCTGGTGTCACCTATGAATTAGAAGGTGAAGCGCGAGAGCAGCGAGAATCGTTCGGCTCAATGTTCATTGGTTTATTGGTAATGTTATTTGTAATTTACGGATTATTGGCGATTCCATTCCAATCTTACCTACAACCACTGATTGTTATGTCGGTCATTCCATTTGGGATCATTGGCGCTATCGGTGGTCACTGGTTAATGGGCATGGATTTAACAATTTTGAGTCTAATGGGCATGATGGCACTAGTGGGCGTGGTAATTAATGATTCACTGGTGTTAGTAGATTACATCAACAAGCATTACCGCTCAGGCCAAGCGACGTTAATGGAAGCTGTGCTCAATGCTGGCGTCGCGAGATTTAGACCTGTCATGCTAACATCGCTCACTACCTTTATTGGATTAATGCCGTTGTTATTTGAAAAATCAACGCAGGCGCAGTTCTTAATTCCTATGGCTGTTTCACTCGCCTTCGGTATTATTTTCGCGACCTTTATTACATTAATATTGGTACCGATAAACTATGTATTAGCTGAGAAAACACGCCTAGCTTATATGCGTTTTATAAATAATTAAGCCAGACGAAGAAAAGTAAGTTAAGCCATGAAAAGAAAAGAGAGCATTGTCATTAAAGCGTCATGTTAACTAATTAATATAACGCCCCATGAGTATTTGCTCTCTCATTTATAGGCTACCTAATTTGGTAGCCTTTTTTTATGATTGACTCAAACGATGTCTAAGTTTTAATAAATCATCCTTTTTAGCAATTAAACTTTCTAAACACCCTTCATAACTCGTCGTTTTTCTTACATTAGGCCAAGTTAATTGTCGATTAAGTAATGACAGCGAACAGGTCAGGTTTAAAAAATTAAAATAGAGTAAAAACCACTGTAAAGCATCGGGTGTTACTGGTGACAATCCAATCTTATGTGCCGTTCGTCGATTTAAAATATAACTCGTAACTTTAATGGTAATTCCAGTACCTTGTTGCGCTTGATAGTCGTTAATCAGTTTAATAAGACCATCTAACGCCATAATCATCACTTGTTTTTTTCGCTCCTGCACACTTTGCGTCTTAGAGAAGACAAAGTAATAGTCAAACAAACTGCCACTGTGCAACGTTATTTTTTTGCCTTTAATTTTCTCACCAATCAATAATGGCGAATAATAGTTCAAGGTGCCATTTTTAACACCACTGGGCACATCGACAAAAGGCGCAATAATACTCAAGGAGAAAGCAAAGAAAAATGGAATTACAAACAACAGACTCGTTAGGTAGAAAACTAATCCCATTGCAATATTTAATGTAAGAAAACCAACAATTACCTTGAGTTGAAACCGTTGTTGTTGACTCGAACTTAAGCGATAAAAACGATGCTGCGATAGCATTATTTTACCCTTTTAAACGTTATATTCTCTTGTTCTTTTTCTGACAACAGTGAGCGGATATGTGATTCGATAACTTGTCCGTCACCAGCGAGAATAAAGTCATAGCCGTTACCGTTTCCGTCTATAATCACCGATAAGTAATCTTCTCTAATTCCTAAAATTGATAAGCGATTTACGTCAAGCTCAATCCCCTTTTCGAGCACATAACCACTAGCAGGAACTCCTCTGAAGGTCATCTTATCTTGCTCACGGGTAATCAGCTTATCTACCGTATAATCTCCTTTATCCATTTTTTGGTAGCGATCGACCCAATAAAATGATGATATTGACAGTACTGACATACTTAAAACACCAAGCAACTGCCCATCTGCCATCATGTAATCATACATTCTATAGAGTGCTGTTAATCCCGTTAACACACCAAGTGCAAAAAGTGCTTTTTGTTTTAATCGTTGGTTTTTAGTCATCTAACTATCTAATTTAATGTTAAGTTTTTGGTTAATGTATCTTTCAATCTCATGTTTAGCAATAAAACTATTATGTAAGTGAATGAAATTTAATCGTAATAACCTCGTTCTTTAATTATTAACCTTTTTAAAATGCCTAAATCATGATTGCTCGTATTACTCTAGTTCTTCTTTTTGCAACGTTAACAGCGTCATGTGGCGGTGGTTCATCAAGCACGCCAAATGAACCTAATCCTGTGCCGCCGCCAATTACACCGCCTTCAACTAACGTACAACCGAGCTTATCTAATGTTGTTGCTAATATTCAAAGTATTGGGCTGTATGAAAAGATAGAATGGTCCATTGATGCCAACGCCCAATATGACAACCCTTTTGACATTAGAGATGTTTCATTAAATGCCCTTTTCACAGCGCCCAATGGCGATGAGACAACCGTTGCGGGTTATTGGGACACACGTCGAGGTTGGATCTTACGCTTTGCGCCGCCACTCACCGGCCAATGGCAATATGCAATAACAATTACCGATAGTGGTGGCACAAGTGATGCAGTCACTGGCGAATTCGCCGTTACTCAATCCACCAGCAAAGGCATGATAAAGGTTGCCAATCAAATAAACCCTGACTATTCACCTCGTTATTTTCTGCACCAAGACGGCAGCGAGTTTTATGGCATTGGTCATAGTGATACCTTTGCTATTTTCAGAAATAGTGACACCGCAGATCGCTTTATCGCGACACTAAAAAATGCCAAAGAAAATTACTATGTGTGGTGGCCGCAATACTACTTTCCAATCACGCAAAATAGCTACCAGAGCTTTAACCTAGGTAATATCGAAGTCATCGATGACGTGATTGAAAAGACCGAACAAGCAGACCTTAAGTTAGTATTCACTATCTGGGATCACTCCCAACTGCGTAACAACAGTCACCCATGGAGTGATGGTCGTTGGCAAACACACAATGGATTTCGTCAACTCACCAGCGCCACTGATTTTTTTACCGATGAAGAAGCGTGGCAATGGCAACAAAACCTTTATCGCTACATCATCGCTCGTTGGGGACATAGCTCTGCTATCGCGATGTGGCAAACCGTGAGTGAAATAGACGGCACTAACGCCTTTGAAAACAGCAATGCTTGGCATCAAAAAGTAAATGACTATTTTAAAACAAACGATCCCTATCAACACCCCACAACAGGCAGCATGGCAGGCGATAAAACGTGGCCTGAAGGCCATCGAGTAATGGACGCGCCGCAGGTACATATTTATCGTGACTTACTCACCGATAAAGATGATGCACGCTCCCCAGCTAAAGTCATTGAAAGTGCGAGCGTCATTGCCGACTACACCCAAAACATGTGGCAAGACAACGCTAAACCCAATTGGATTGGCGAATTTGGCGTCATTAATCACCCAGTAAATCAAGATGAAAATTATTATCCAGAAGTCTTTCACCAAGCACTATGGTCTGCCCTAGCCGCAGGCGCTGCAATGACACCAGCCGAATGGAACGACTTTTCAGATTGGGGACAATTAACATCATCAATGATTACCTCATTACAACACTTTGCGACATTTGTTGATCGGTTATCATTAGCTAAGTGGAATCCATCTCCACTAATTATCACGTCACCTAACAACACAAAGGCATGGGGCGTTGGAAGTGAGCAAGGCGGAGTGATTTGGCTACAAGATACAACGCTTCAAGGCGAAAGTGTGACTACTATTCGCGAACAGCGCTTACCTACAACGCCTTCATTTATCGAAGTAAATAATTTACCCGCTGGCGACTATCAAATAACGCCGTATAACATTCAACAAGGTGAGTTTTTATCGCCGTTATCTATTACCTGCCAAATGAACGTGCCGTGTTTGATTACGGTTCCAGCATATTTAGGGGATGTGGCGCTGTTGATAATGCGCTAATAGAATGTGTATTTCTTTGTGTTACGGAGCCAGTGTAACTAGTTTTCAATCAATCTAGAATCTCAAATGGGGTGCCAATACGTTAGAAATTAGCACCTGTTTGATGAAGAAATTAATTAATCTGTTAATTTACAATAAGAAATTTTTGCGTGTCCCTTTTTTCTTACATATCAGCTGCTGACGAGCACGAGTCATAATCATTACCTCTAAAGCAATGGACGATAACTTAGTCTAGACTAGATTTCGTTTGGCCGTCTAAATTTATTGGGTGTCCTATATTTTTATATTTTCTTTCTGTTTTCTGTTTTCTGTTTTCTAAATATAAAAATATCTAAGTGTTTACATTAAGTCATTATTTATCAATAATAAATTTTTGACTGTCCCATCTTTGCTATTTTTGATGTCAATGAGAGAAGGCCTGATGATGATTTTTTATTACAATTTGAAGCGATAAGTCGTTTTGATGCTGAGGAAAAAAAGATTATTAAAGCATTGCTTGAGGGAATGATCTTAAAACATGAGACTAAGCGAATCGCTCAAATGTAATTGCTAGATGAAAGCTCCAACCGAATAATTGGAGCTAAAGAGCAGCTAATTAAATATTAAAATACTCCATGATTTTTTTGACGTCTACTAGATCTTTAGGGTATTCGGTTTCTATGTCTTCATTATAATATTGCTTAATAAAATCGTAGTTTCCTAGACAACCCTGAATGATACAGTTAATTACGCCATCAACCTGCTCAGTTTCAAATGGAATGCTCTTTAGCAGCGCTTGTTCAGAACTGAAATCGTAAGTTTTATCTAATAATTCAATGCCTTCATCAAGCATGCGGCGTATTCTAATTTCAGCATTATCTGCTACTAAATCATAAAGCCGATAACCTGCTACATAGTCATTATAAAATTCCTTGTGGCTGATAAAATGAGTCCAATTTGACTCCCCCACCAGTTCCGTATAAATTTTATCCACTTTTTTATTAACAATAATCGCAGCTGGTTGTGCCAAAGCTGATCCGGAACTAAAACTCCAACATGGATTTACCATTCTCACTGTATGCTTTTGTCGTTTATCTTTAAATGCTCCAGCGATAAAGTCCCATCCATTATAATCAAGTGCGATTTTCTTACATAAGTCTAATACGTCGACTTTCTTCAACATCTTTAAGGCCCTTTTGTTTTATCACGTAAAATAATAACGATTTCAGGTGCATCTTTACCATTAATTCTAATCGTCTTCGCATTATTCCCAGTAGCTTTCACACCACCAATACCACAGGCATCACCATAACAAGCTTTTTGGTTAGTTGTTAAGTTGGCATTACCTGTCTTTATTTCAACCATCGCACGGCCATTATCATCAAGCGGGATTTTAGTAACGGGGTTGCCATGGATATCAGTGGCGGTAAATCCCTCAGGAATATCGAGACTGCAAGAAATCTAGGACACTCAAATCTTTTAGACGTCCAAAAACAATAACCCAAATTATCTAACTTAGCTACTTACCTAATTCATCGGTGAAAATATGTCGATTATATAGAATGATTTTAATCAAACAGGTTAAATGATGGGAAATAATTGGAATTTGGCACAATAAAACTCTCAATCTAATGATTGATAAGATACAAATGGGCTTAATCAACTACCTTGCTAATGTTTGTCAACCAACACCTTTATACCAACAATCATTATGAGTGTTGGCACAGCGTTTTAATGACTCTTTACTACCTGCGAAATTACCGTACTGTCGCCTAAAGTTTCTGATGTTCTCTAACCACTCATTTTCTGACAGTCCCAATTCGTCAATTAGTTTGGGGATATTTTCGTCAATCGCCCCTGATTTATTCGGGTGAACTGCCCTGCCACTCCAATCAGCTAATGTAAAATAATCTGCTACGGAAAAGGCAATGGCGTCTTTGTCTTGGCTAAGTCCGAATGGGAGTAATGCAGGTGGTTGTAATGGTGAGTTTTGATGATTTTTTTGTTTTTTGGCTTGTTGATAGTACTGTATACGCTCTTGAATTGAGGTGAAGTCACTGCTCGTTAGGTCATCACACATATTGGCGCGTATTGGATTTAAATCAACATACATCATACAACTGAGCAATGCCGTTTCATCAAGCAGGGCTTGGGACTTATACCTTCCTTCCCAATAGCGACCAGTGCAGTTATCTTCTTTATTGGCTTCTCGTGCTATCGACTCATTTAAATTACGCATAAACCAGCTAATATCAAACAACCGCTCTCGCCAAACCTCAGCAAACTCTTCGATACGCCTTAATCTCACTTCATCATCGACTTTACCTTGACGATATAAGTCCACCAGTGGGTTTCCGTGATAAAGCTGATACCAACGTGAAATGACTTCATCCATCGACCAACCTTGGGCTTGCTCTCGATTAACGCGAATAACCAAGTGATAGTGGTTACTCATAATTGCATAGGCTGCAATATCGATAGCAAACACGTCACTCAACAGCTTAACGCGGTCAATTAACCATTGCCGCCGATGATTAAAATTCTTACCAGTCAGCCTATCTTCGCCGCACAAAAAGGCACGACGAACACAACGAGAAATAACGTGATAATACGGAGTGGCTGACAAATCTATCAGCTGTTGGCGAGCACGAGTCATTATCATTACCTCTATAGCAATGGACGATAACTTAGTCTAGACTAGATTTCGTTTGGCCACCTAAATTTAATGGGTGTCCTATATTTGTTTATTTGTAGTAACAGAGCCGAATCAAGCGTGGTGTGGCGATGTGACCTACATTTGGGCTGGTTCACGTTGGTGTTACTTAGCTGTTGTCATTGATTTATTTGCCA
>CAJXRU010000084.1 GCA_913060565.1 uncultured Gammaproteobacteria bacterium
ACGACTTAGCGCCGATGGTAGTGTGGGGCTTCCCCATGTGAGAGTAGGACATTGCTAGACACCTATTATTTATTATGAGTTGAGAGCACTCCTCGTAATATGACAATTTGACTGGTAACCATAGCAAGTTGGTCCCACCTGATCCCATTCCGAACTCAGTAGTGAAACGACTTAGCGCCGATGGTAGTGTGGGGCTTCCCCATGTGAGAGTAGGACATTGCCAGCCACCTATTTAAAGAAAGCCGCTACAACTTATGTTGTATCGGCTTTTTTGCTTTTTGACGTTTAGTTAATTACGCGTGATGATAGGTCCCATCACTGTGTAGTGGTCGCTCCTGTGCATCCATGCACTCGCGACATTCGGACTCCTGTCCATCAAACGATTTAGCGCCGAGATAACGCCTGTCGCTGACGAAGTCAGTGCAATACTGTCAAGGAGGAGATTGTCGAAACCGCGGCAGTGTGGGGCTTCCCAAACTTGGCAAGCTGAGCTGCGTTAGTCCACTGGACTAACGGTCACAGCTTACCTGAGTAGGACATTGCCAGTTACCTATTTAGATAAAGCCGCTACAGAAATGTAGCGGCTTTTTTCGTTTTGTTTTCAATAATAAAAATATAATCCGCTCTTATCTAATATTATGACTCGCAGTGTTTTGACGTCGTATGTATGATGTCATTTTATTTTTAAAGTTTAGTCGTGTAATGCTTTATTTTGTCACTATTTTCTTAAGCGCTTTTTTATTATTTTTAGTGCAACCTATGATTGCTAAAGTGATTTTGCCTGATTTCGGAGGTGGTGCGTCAGTTTGGGCTATCTGCATGCTGTTTTTCCAAGCACTTTTGCTTGGCGGCTATTTGTATGGCCATGGATTAATAAAATGGTTTAAGCCGCGCAATCAATTTATCGTGCATGCTTGTCTGATACTAATTGCAGTTACATTTACTCCAATTGCCGTAAACACTCTATCTATTGGCTCTTCACCGCAGATGACCATTTTGGCAACGTTGTTATTTAGTATTGGTTTGCCATACTTTGTTCTATCGTCTAATGCCCCTTTAATTCAACGATGGTTCGCTTACGATAAACCAAAGACATCTCCATATAAGCTTTATGCATTATCGAATATTGGCTCACTAATTGGCCTTGTCGCTTATCCATTTATAATAGAGCCGTTCATAACGCTGGAGTCTCAATTAATGGTATGGAGCGTTGCCTATTGGTGCTTTGTAGGTTGCAGTTTGGCCTTGATTGCGATGCTTGTTGTTAAGCTTAAAGAGTTAAGAGAATCATCAAAAGATCATCAATCAACACAATATACCGTGACAGTTATTCCCTGGATTGGTTTATCGGCGCTAGGTGTTATCGCTTTGTTGGCTGTTACGAATTCGATGACACAAAATATATCAGCGATTCCTTTTTTATGGCTATTACCACTTAGTTTATATCTCATTAGCTTTATTATTTGTTTTGGTCGAGAGCGGGTCGCTAATCGTCAAGTTTGGCTAGGTGTTACAGCGCTCAGTTTACCTATTGGGATCTTGCTATTTTTCTTCGCATCAATGTTTTCCATTGTTGCTCAGTTGTTCCTTTATGGCTTTATTTTATTGGCTGTGTGCATGTTATGCCATGGCGAACTTGTAAGGATGAAACCGGACTCTAAGCGTTTAACGCTTTATTATTTAGCGATGTCGGTAGGTGGCGTAGTTGGCGGGCTATTTGTTAACTTTATAGCACCTTGGCTTTTCGACCAATTTATCGAATTTCCGCTAGTTATTTGGTTAACACTAACCACACTTGCTGTGTTAACTATTGTCAGAGGTAATAAAAGTCATGCTTTAACGCAGTTTGGTCTGCCGATATACCTTATCGCTGCTGCCGTAGGTTTTGTAATGCTTAATAATCTATTTCAACAATACGACGTTATTGCAGAGCGAAATTTTTATGGTCAGCTTGCAGTGAAAGATGTAACTGTTAATGGATTTAACGAACGCCGCTTGGTTGATGGAACAACATCTCATGGTACACAGTCACTGAACCCAGCTAATAGGGACGAGCCTCTCAGTTATTATCGACGTGGGACAGGTGTCGAGGCTGCTCTATCTACACTCCAACAAAAGGGACCAATTAACGCAGTTATTATTGGTTTAGGGGCTGGGACACTTGCTGCTTACGGTAATAAAGCGGATAGCTTTACATTCTTTGAATTAAATCCGTTGGTAAAAGATTATGCAAATCGTTATTTCACTTATTTATCTAGTTCTAAGGCGGAAGTGAAGGTAAGCGTCGGCGATGGGCGTCAGCTTTTATCGCGCTATGATGAAAACGATATTGACTTATTAGTTGTTGATGCATTTTCTAGTGATGCAATTCCTGTTCATCTATTAACACGTGAAGCAGTCGCGTTATACGCTAACTCCATTAACGATCACGGCATCGTCGCGTTGCATATTTCTAATAGTCATTTAGATTTAGTGCCTTTGGTATTTGGTTTAGCTGAAGAAGCAAACTTGGCATCGGTATTTGCGGTGACTGATGCCACCAAGTCGTCTGACAACACGGCGCAATGGGTGTTGTTAGCAAAAAATGGAGATGTCTTTCACCAACCAACTATTAAAAAGATTACTTCTCCTTGGCCGTCGAGTACTTCACAACCAGTCATATGGACAGACGATTATAGTAACCTGTTATCAGTTCTTAAATAGAATTTACTCAATTGAAAAGGATGTTTATGAAGTCCCCTGTTATAAATTATTTGCTATTAGTGCGCTTTCTTTCTGTTCGTTATCGTCATTTGCCAATGACATTGAGTCTATTACCGTTTTAGGAAAGTCTGCGGTTGCAAATGCAACACATGGCGGGGTCGATGTGAAATTACTGCCAATAAATGTTCACGTTGTTAATCGGGAAGAAATTGAGCGGCATAGGTTTGTTGATCCCAATGAACTGCTAGATAGAATTCAAGGTGAGACTCAAGTCAGGAGTTTGCGGATACCTAATGGTAGTAAAGGCTATACCATAGTGTTGGTCGATGGAATGCCTATTGAAAATCCGTATGGTGGTGCAACAAGTCGATTACCTAGATCAATACACGCAAGTGCTTACTCAGTTAGATTGGACTGATGTTGCTATTTTAATGGATTTACGTCAGGTCTTTATGCGATTACATCAAGGGGAATATGGTCGTGCTAATTGGTGGATTTTATTGATTGGTTGTGCAATCTTTTTAGTGGCCAATGTTGCATCGATTGTTGCTTATTTAAAACGAAAACCCACGGGACGGAGGGTTATTCCAGCTAAGCCAGAATCGTTTAAAGTGGGGATAATTGTCATTGGGTTAATTGCTGTTGTTTTTCCAATGTTTGGTTTGAGTTTGCTATTAGTCATCTTAATTCAAGTTTTTTTAAGCGCCTTTAACCCTCAAGATATTTAATTTATATTAACGCATAAAAAAGCCAACTATAGAGGTAGTTGGCTTTTATTTTCTTCTATCGTATGACCTTTTAACAGCCATTAATAACGTATTAGTCGATTAAACCACGGCTCTTTAATAGTGGTTGAATACTCGCTTCTTTACCACGGAACTTACGGTACAGGTTAAGTGCTTCGTCACTGCCGCCAGAAGATAAGATATGCTTTCTAAATGCATCAGCAGTCTTCTTATCGAAAATACCATTTTCTTGGAAGGCTGCGAACGCATCGGCACCGAATACATCAGACCAAATGTAGCTGTAGTAACCAGCAGAGTAACCACCAGAGAAAATGTGAGCGAAGTAAGTTGAACGATAACGTGGATCGATCTCTTTAATTAAGCCCCATTCTTTTAGTGCGTCAGCTTCAAATTTTGCTGTGTCACGGATCTTGTCGTCTTCTAGTGAGTGCCAGTTTAAGTCTAACAAGGTTGCTGCCATGTATTCAGTGGTTGCGAATCCTTGGTTAAACTTACTTGCCGCTTGGATCTTATTGACGAGTTCTTGTGGAATCACTTCACCAGTTTTGTAGTGTTTCGCAAATTGAGCTAGCACTTCTGGTTGTAACATCCAGTTTTCCATCACTTGTGATGGGAATTCTACGAAATCGCGTGGTGTAGCAGTACCAGTTTGTGAGCGGTATTTACCGTCTGACAGTAAACCGTGTAGCGCATGGCCAAACTCGTGGAATAGGGTGCTTGCTTGATCAAATGTTAATAGCGCTGGCGCATCACCGGTTGGGCGTGGGTAGTTCAATACGTTAACAATGATTGGCGTTGAGTCTTCGCCGTTCATGTTGTATTGCTTGCGGTAAGAGTTCATCCAAGCGCCGCCGCGTTTACCTGGGCGTACGTAGTGATCTGCTAAGAATAAACCAACGTAAGTGCCATCAGCTTCGTAGATTTCGAAAGTACGAACATCGTCGTGGTATTTAGGTAAATCGGTGCGCTCTTTTACTGTAATACCAAAGAGTTTTTGCGCCGTGTGGAAAACACCTTGCAGCGTTGACTCTAATGCAAAGTAAGGGCGTGTTTGCTCTTCGTCTAAATCGTAACGTGCTTTGCGAATTTTTTCTGCGTAATAAGGGTAATCCCAAGCTTCAATCTTGAAGTTGCCGCCTTGTGCATCAACAAGCTTTTGCATGTCTGCAACTTCAACTTTCGCTTTTTCTAATGCGGTAGGCCAAATCTTGTTAAGTAGTTCGTAAACAGCAGCAGGTGTTTTAGCTACGCGATCTTCTAGTACAAAGTGAGCGTGAGATTTGTAGCCCATTAATTGTGCTTTTTGTACGCGTAATGAAGCGATTTTGGCTAAGATTTCTTTGTTGTCGTGCTCATTATCGTTATTCGCGCGATTGATGTAACCAAGGTAGAGCTCTTTACGTAATTCGCGATTGTCAGCAAATTTTGTAACTGGCGTAATTGAAGGGCGATGCGTAGTAAATACCCATTTTCCTTCCTGTCCTCGATCTTTAGCGGTGGCTGCAGCTGCTGCAATAACAGAATCAGATAAACCAGATAGCTTGCTCTTGTCATCAACAACAACTTCAAAGCCATTGGTTTCAGCTAATAAGTTGTCGCCAAATTGAAGGGTTAATTTAGCTAATTGAGCATTAAGTTCACGGATCTGATCTTTTTGTTTTGCATCTAACTTAGCGCCACTTCGAACAAAACCAACGTAGGTATCTTTAAGTAGTTTTTGCTGTGCGGTTGTTAATTCTAAGCTGTCTTTTTTATCATAAACGGCTGCCACACGCTGGAATAGGGCATCGTTTAATGAAATATCATCTGAATGGGCTGATAGCAGTGGAGAAACTTCTTTGGCGATAGCTTTAAGCTCATCGTTAGTTTCTGCTGATGTTAAGTTGTAGAATACGCCCGAAACTTTATCTAGCAGGTTGCCACTAAATTCAATTGCTTCAATGGTGTTTTCAAACGTTGCCGCTGATTTTTGATTTACAATCGCGTCAATTTCTTGTTTTTGTTGCTTAATAGCTGCTTTAAATGCAGGAAGGTAATGATCGTTTTTAATGACTGAAAAATTAGGCATTTCATGTGCCGTGCCCCATTTTTTAGAAAACGGGTTGCTATCAGCGAGTAGCTTTTGTTGTTCAACGGCTGGTTTTTCTTGCGTAGCTGTTGGAGTCTTTGCTGAATCACAGCCAACAAGTGCGATGGCAAGCGCAAGTGGCGCTAAGGTAAATTTCTTCATAAAAAAAGCCCTAAATTTTTGGTTATTTTTGTTTTCGATGCTTATCCTACGGGGATTTGGAGTTGATGTAAAACGTGAATAGGTGAAACAAATTTTTGTTTACAAAATATGACCTAGCGAAGGCTATTTATTCACATTTTATCGTCAAATCGCTATAATTAACCTACTTGAATAACCGCCGGATAATGCCATGACTAAACAACACGAAGAGTTGTTTTCACATCACGAACATGCGCTTGAAAAAGAATACGAGTCTTGTCCTAAATGTTCGTTGTCTTTGCAGATCCGAAATTCTAAACACGGTCCTTTTTTAGGGTGCACTGGCTACCCTGCGTGTGACTACAGTCGTCCATTGGTTGAGCATGAAAATATGGAGCATCAGATTATTGCTGGCTCTGTATGTCCTGAGTGCAGTCATGAACTCGCTATTAAGAAAGGGCGATATGGCATCTTCATTGGTTGTACAAATTATCCTACGTGCAAGCATATTGAACATACAGAAGATGAAGAAGAAGTTATTGATTGTCCTGAGTGCAAAAAAGGACATATTGCACAGCGTGTTTCTCGCTATGGGAAAACATTTTATGCCTGTGACAATTACCCCAAATGTAAGTTTGCCGTTAATTATCATCCAGTAGTCGGTGAGTGCGAAAAGTGCCAGTTTGGGTTATTGCTCGAACGTAAGATGAGTGGTGAAAAACGGCTAGTGTGTGCTAAAAAGTCTTGTAGCCATAAACAACCCTAGTAACTTCAAAAGGCAGTAAGTTTTTGAAGTTACTTTGCACTAATTAAGAGTATTGCTCGTTAATGTATTGCTTGATATCGCAAAACGTATTTTCTGGCAATAACGCGGCAATAGCTATCAGGCGTTGGTTTAATTGGGTTGTATCGTGACCAGATACATTAATATGCCCCATTTTGCGCCCAGCACGCTTTTCTTTTCCGTACCAATGTACATTCACACCTGTCATTCCCAAGATTACTTGCGGTAAGTTATCTTCACCGAGAATATTGATCATAGCAGTCGGACGCGTTAATTCAGTGCCACCTAAAGGCAAGCCACTTACTGCACGAATATGATTCGCAAACTGACAACAATCGCTGCCTTGCTGCGTCCAATGTCCAGAGTTATGAACGCGAGGGGCGATTTCATTAACTAGTAGAGTATCGCCGACTTGGAAAAACTCAATGGCTAGTACACCCACGTAATTCATCGATTGTGTTAAGCGGGCAAAAACTTCTGAGGCCTGTTGTTGCAATCCTTCTTTGTCACAAAGTGCTGTTGATACTGACAATACGCCGTCAGTGTGGTGATTTTCAGTGAGGGGATAAGTCTTCACTTCACCACTAACACTACGTGCACCAACCAATGATACTTCGCGAGAAAACGGAATCATTTGCTCAGCAATCACGCCTTGATTTGGATTCGAGCTAATAAAACGCTCTATATCTTGCCAAATAGCATCGGCGTGTTCTGGTGACTTTAAACGCCATTGCCCTTTGCCATCGTAGCCTTCTAACGCACTTTTTAATATAATTGGCAGTGAAAGTTGGTTAATCGCTTGCTTGAAGTCTTGCTCGTTTTTGATGATGAAATGCGGTGCATTGGCGACATCACATTGTGTTAATAACGCTTTTTCTAAACGGCGATCACCACCAATTTTTATCGCGTCAGCACTTGGTTTTAGTTTTCCTGATGCCTCACATTGGGCGAGCACATCATGAGCGACATGTTCAAATTCAGCTGTAATAACATCAGCAAACTCAATACCTGACTCAAGGTCACCAATTGTTTGTTCAGGTGTAAGTGGGTTAACAACCCGCTGTGTCGTTACATCATAAGCAAGAACATTGACATTAAGCGGTTTAATACTCAATGCCATCATGCGTGCCAGTTGTCCAGCACCTAAAACCAAAACATTCATGCTAATTCCTATTACGCTGCTGGATCAGGATTGTTTAATATGTTGTCGGTTTGCGCTTTTCGGAAAGCTTCTACATTAGCCATAATTGTTTCATCATGAGTGCCAATGATCTGTGCTGCCAATAAACCTGCATTGGCTGCACCAGCGTCGCCAATGGCTAATGTACCGACGGCAATTCCTTTAGGCATTTGAACAATTGATAATAAAGAGTCTTTACCGCTCAATACACGTGATTGTACGGGAACACCTAACACTGGTAGGCTCGTGTAAGCTGCCGCCATACCTGGTAAATGTGCTGCACCGCCTGCGCCTGCAATGATCACTTTTAATCCACGCTCTTTGGCTGATTCTGAGTATTGGGCTAACAAATGAGGAGTACGATGAGCTGATACAACTTTGGTTTCGTAAGAAACGCCAAGGTCATCAAGCATTTGAGCCGCGTGTTGCATGGTTGGCCAGTCTGATTTTGAACCCATGATAATACCGACAGTCATTATTTTTTACGCCTATGTTAGATGGTTTATTGTGTGTGCTAGGTCACATTTTCGGGGATTATATACCCAAACGACCTTAAGATGCTAGCTTGGTTCACCGCCGTTTTTGTGAAAGCAAAATTAAAGTTATGACTAGTTGCTATGTTGTAATCTTGATAAAATCTGCTGCAGAAATATTTAGTGAGAAATAACCGTGACATATCAAAGTGCGCAACAAGCTTTTTTAGCTGGTGGATTAATTGCTTATCCCACTGAAGCAGTATTTGGCGTTGGTTGTGATCCCGATAATAAGCAGGCGCTAGAGCGACTGTTGGCAATGAAACAGCGTGACCCAAATAAAGGGCTCATTTTATTGGCGAGTAGCTTTGAGCAATTGATGCCTTATATCGACCACACGCGACTAACTCCTGATATGATAAGTGCTATGTTAAGCCAGTGGCCAAATGGGGTGACCCAAGTTGTGCCTAAAGCAGTAAATTTAGCGCCTTTATTATCCGGTCAATTTGACAGTATTGCGGTGCGAGTGACCGATCAACCTGATGTTGTTGCATTGTGTGAAAGCGTGGGGCGACCTATCGTATCCACAAGTGCTAATCTTTCAGGCGTTGAACCTGCTACAACGTGGCAAAAACTAGATCCCCAACTGATTGAGCAGTTAGACTATGTCATTAAAGGCATGACACTTGGTTTTGACAAGCCATCGACGATTATCGATGCTATTAGCGGTCAATGTTATCGTTAGAATAATTTTTAAGGGCATTAAACTATGACAACCCAGATTTCGGCACAAGTCGTAAAAGAGTATTTATTAGCGCTTCAAGCGAGTATTTGTAAAGGCTTGGAAAGCCAAGAGCCGAGTGAACGATTTAAGCATGATGCTTGGCAAAGAGCTGAAGGCGGTGGCGGCGAAAGTCGTGTGATGACTAATGGTCAGGTTTTTGAACAGGCGGGTGTAAATTTTTCTCATGTGATGGGTGAAACCTTGCCACCTTCTGCTACTGCGGCGCGCCCAGAGTTAACTGGTCGTCGTTATGAGGCGATGGGGGTGTCGTTAGTTATTCACCCCAATAATCCTTATGTACCGACATCTCACGCCAATGTTCGCTTTTTTATTGCCTATAAAGAAGGTGAAGAGCCTATTTGGTGGTTTGGTGGTGGTTTTGATTTAACACCGTATTATGGCAATGAAGATGATTGTAAGCATTGGCATCAAACAGCAAAGAATTTATGTGAACCGTTTGGTGAAGATAAATATTCTAAATATAAAAAATGGTGTGACGAATACTTCTATTTGAAGCATCGCGATGAAGCGCGTGGTATTGGCGGTTTATTCTTTGATGATTTAAATGAAGATGGCTTTGAGCAAAGCTTTGCATTTATGAAGTCTGTTGGTGATGGTTTTATAGAAGCATATTTACCTATAGTCAAAGCGAGAAAAGATACAGATTATGGTGAGCGCCAACGCCAATTCCAATTATATCGTCGTGGTCGCTACGTTGAGTTTAATTTAGTTTACGATCGCGGAACACACTTTGGCTTGCAAAGTGGTGGGCGTACAGAATCTATCTTGATGTCGATGCCACCGCTGGTTCGCTGGGAATATTGCTACGCCCCAGAAGAAAACACTGAAGAAGCGAACTTATATTCACATTATCTACCGATACGCGATTGGATTTAAACACACAAGATTTATAACCTTAAGGATTTAACGATGAAACAAATTTTATTAGCTGCAGCAACGCTCGTTTTATTAACGGCTTGTGGCAAACTTAACAACGAAAACTATCAACAAATCGAAGTCGGTATGGATTATAGCGAGATTGAATCCTTGCTAGGTAACCCTGCTGAATGTGATGAAACCTTAGGCATGAAACAGTGTATTTGGGGCGGCGATGAGAAAAATATCAGTGTGAAATTCGTTGCTGATAAAGTGACTATCTACTCTAAAAAAGGCCTGTAGACTTTATTAATCCATAAAAACCACTTCAAAATGACAGTTCAATGGTGCATAGAAGTGGTTTTTTGTTATTGGGCTAAATAACAACGCAGGCTTGACACCAACTGATGTTTCTCGGGTTATATCGCGCCTAGAAAAGTGTGCTTCCTCATTAGTATCTAGCGTAATGGCTAGCGTATTACCATCATATAGCCAGTTTCCCTGCTTAAATTGCAATCTATATTGGCCATCTTTGTGAATTTCTGTTTCAAACTCTACCGTATGATCAGGTTGAAATGCTATTGTTGCGTATCCTGTTTTACAGCCAACAGATGCTAAATAAGGCGGCATTGCATCATCTGGTTTGATGTCTGGATGGCGTAAATAAAGCCCAATATGCCCTTGATGATAATAATGTCTGCTTTGGCCAAATCTTAGCTCTGTGGCTTGTTCAAGTTTGTTGTCATGAATGAAGTTTTTTAACAGTGAAAGATCTTGTGCTGGTTTGTGCGCTGGGCTCATGGCAATGACGCTAGAAGGGTAGTTTTTTGGGATTAATATATCATTTATTTCAACGTTGAACCCTTTGTTAATCAATTGCTGTTCAAACTGATTAACCTCTTGCTTTGAATATCCCTTTGTCACTAAATGCACCGTTGTTGCACAACCAGACAAACAAAGAGCTATAAAGAAAAATATTAATTTATACATAACATCGCAAACCGTTGGAGAGAAAACATAAGATTACATCTGTAATCTTATGTTTTCAACTCTTTTTTATGCAATGAGACACCCTAATCGTAGTAAGCCTATTTGACGGCTTATTATTCTTCAACCAGCCATTCAATCGTATAATTTGCATGTTCATCTTGGGCTAAGTGCTTAACTAGCCAAGGCAAAGAGTCTTTTAATTGCTGCTCTAATTTCCAAGGTGGATTGACAATAATCATGCCTGTGCCAGTCATGCCATATTCACTGGTGTCTTGTTTAACGTTCAACTCGACACGTAAAATTTTACGGATCCCTTGTCGCTTGAACTTCTCACTGAATCGTTCGACTTGTGCGCGTGAAACCACTGGATACCAAAGAGCGTAAATACCGGTAGCAAACTTTTTGTGGGCTGCGACAATACCATTGATGGCATCGTCGTGTTCCGTTTTTAGTTCGTACGGCGGGTCGATAAGCACCAATGCACGACGCTGCGCGGGTGGCATAGCGCCATTTAGACCTTTATAACCGTCAGTTTTTTGAATGCGAACTTTTCTGTCGCCAGCAAACTCTTGCTGTAATAAAGCCAAATCTGTCGGGTGTAGCTCGGTCAGTTCCATGCGCTGAGTGTGACCAATCATCGATTTAGCAACGAGTGGTGAACCTGGATATTGAGATAATTCATTAGTTGGATTAAATGACTTTATCATTTCTATATATGACGTCATTGGTGTTGGAATATCGGCACGCTGCCAAATACGACCGATACCGTCTTTATATTCACCGGTTTTTTCGCTGGTCTTGTCTTTTAAATTGTATCTACCCGCGGCTGAATGCGTATCGTGATAGACAAATGGTTTTGGTTTTTGCTGCAGCGCCTCAATAATTAACACTTGAGTAAGATGTTTTAAAACATCGGCAAAATTGCCTGCGTGAAAACTGTGGCGATAACTTAGCATGAAAAGGTCCAAAAATTATTTTGCGATAGTATACCCCTTAACCATTGAATGTTTTAGGATGGTGATAAATAAATTGATGAAAATGAGAGATTAATGAATCCTGCCGTTAAGCCATTGGTTGAACAAATAGATCGCGTTTTATTAGGTAAACAACATCAGATTAAATTGTCGTTATGTTGCTTAATGGCCGGTGGTCACTTGCTGATAGAGGACGTGCCAGGTGTTGGTAAAACGACATTAGCCAATAGTTTGGCTCATGGTTTTGGATTAACTTATCAGCGTGTTCAATTTACGAGTGATATGTTGCCAGCCGATTTGTTGGGTGTGTCCATTTTCAATCAAGATAACCATGAATTTAGTTTTCATAAGGGGCCTATATTTAGTCAAGTGGTACTGGGGGATGAAATTAATCGAGCTAGTCCCAAAACACAGAGTGCTTTGTTAGAGGCGATGGCTGAAGGGCAAGTGAGTATCGATGGAGATACTTATACGTTGCCGCAACCATTTTTTGTTATTGCGACGCAAAATCCCTTGGAGCACTCAGGCACATTTGAGTTACCTGATTCTCAGTTGGACCGATTCTTAATGCGCGTTACGTTGGGATACCCTAGTGTGGATGCAGAAAAGGCAATGTTGCTACAATCGACCCAAACATTAGCGTTGCAACAGTTGATTAATGGCGATGAATTATTGGCTATTAAGCAAGAGATTGAGCAAGTTAAGGTCGCTGATGCAGTTATTGATTATATTCTACGCATCGTCGGAAAAACGCGCAGCGATAGTAATTATGCACATCCATTATCGCCTCGGGCAACACGTTCGTTATTAGCGGCAAGTAAATCATGGGCATTTATTGAGGGGCGTGATTACGTATTACCTGAAGATGTGCAGGCCATCCTACCGGCTGTTTGTGAGCATCGACTCCGAGGCTCGTCACAAACTCAGGCACAGAGTTTGAGTGAGCAGCTATTACATAGTGTTGATCCATTAGGGTAAAACGATGAAACAACGATTACAGCAACGTTGGATACATTGGCTCAAGCGGCGAATGCCTATTTTGCAAGAAGTGACACTACATCGACGTAATATTTTTATTTTGCCTAGCAAGTTTGGCGTAGTCTTTGGACTGTTAAATGTCCTTCTCTTTGTGATTGGAATTAATTATCAGAATAACTTGGTGATTATGCTGAGTAGTTTTTGTTTTTCGCTATTCGTAACAACGATGCTGTTTTGCTATCAAAATATGGTAGGTATGCTAATTAAGCCTGTTGTGCGACAGGAATACATTGCGTCGCAGTTATTAAGCATCGAATGTCAGGTAAGCTGCAACAAAGAGAAACACGGGATTTATTTTAGGTATAAGTCACAACCCCAGCAACTGGTTTCACTATTAGACCAGCAGTCTTCTATTTCATTAACCGTAAAAGAAAAATCTCGCGGTTTGCATCGATTACCGAGATTGATCGTTGCCAGCGAATACCCTTTAGGGTTGTTTCGCGCATGGGCTAATCTTGAGTTTGAGCAAGATGTCATTGTTTTTCCAAAACCCATTGCAAGTAGCCAATCTTTATCTGCAATCGAACAAGGTGATGGTGCTTATTCGTCGAAACGAACAGTTAGTGGTGATAGTTTTTCTGTGCTGGAACCTTATCGAGAAGGAGAGTCTCTTAAGCGAGTTGCGTGGAAACAGCTTGCACAAGGGAAGGGGTTTTTAAGTAAACAATTCGAGCAAACGCTCGGTGAACCTCAATGGTTAGATCTCGATGATATTGATGGCGGTGATATTGAAATGAAATTAAGTCACTTAGCTTACTTAGTAAATTACTATTCGAGCCTAAATCAACCATTCGGTGTCAAGCTTGGCAACAAGAAGGTACCCGTTGGACACGGCAATAGCCATCGTAAGAATGCACTTACTTTGCTAGCAACGTTTGGTTTTTATCATGAATAGCTCATGGTTAGTTAATCGACATATTATAGTGTGGATGATTACGGCATATTTTATTAGTGTCTT
The DNA here is from genome assembly GCA_913060565.1 of uncultured Gammaproteobacteria bacterium. Taxonomy (GTDB): domain Bacteria; phylum Pseudomonadota; class Gammaproteobacteria; order Enterobacterales; family Psychrobiaceae; genus Psychrobium. Next base: position 13,716 of record CAJXRU010000084.1, read on the forward strand.
AATGTTGTTGGACTATACACCATGGTGGATATTGCCATTTAGCGGCATCGCTATTGGTTGGCGTTGGCTATATGTGGTTGGCAAGGTCAGTGTCTTTAATCGTCTTGCACATCATGGATTAACACTTTCTGCGGTTGCCATGCTCATCGTTACCAGTCTCAATAATGGCATGATGGAGAATATGGTAAACCTATTGCTGCTTGCTTATGGCTTAAAATTCATAGAGCTACGACAAAAGCGCGATGTGTTAGTACTGGTGATTGTTGGCATGATTACTATTGCGGTGACCTTTATTTATAGTGAGTCTTTAACGACGACACTTGTGGCTGCCGTTTTGGTTGTACTGCATTTGAGTATTTTACTGTCATTACATGCGCCGAAAATGCGCTGGCATAAACAGTTGCAGCTGGCGGCCAAAATAGGGGCTTTGTCTTTGCCGTTAACAGCAAGTTTGTTTCTGGTGATGCCTCAAATTGGTCCATTGTGGTCGATGTCAGTTGCTGGTGGCGCCACAACCGGATTATCTGACAATATGTCACCTGGTGATATAGCGCAGCTTCGCAGTAGCTCAAAGCTGGCGTTTAGTGTGACGTTCGATGGAGAGCCGATACCGAAGCAACAGCGATATTGGCGGGCACTGGTGCTTGATAAGTTTGATGGTCGTCAGTGGCAACAGCGAGAAAAACGCTCACGATGGCTACCCTACGAAGATGAAGTTACTTGGCCGGATCTTTCTAATGAACCAAGCATTAAATATCGTGTTATTGCTAAATCGAGTAATCAACATTGGTTGTTTGGCTTAAACGTAGCGACAAGTGCTGATAACAATGTGAAGTCGATGGCCGATCTTACGCTAAAATCGAGGAGTCCGCTGGCATCAACCACAGCGTATGATGTCATTAGTTATCCTCAATTAGCGAGTAAGTTGACTTTAACGGCTGCACAACGTGTGCACAATTTGCTGGTGCCTGAGCATAGCAATCAACAAACAAAAGCATGGGTAGATACTCAAAGACCGCTCTTTGATTCTGACTTGGCTTTTGCCCAATCAATACTCCAGATGTTCAACGAAAAGTCTTACTTTTATACGCTTGAGCCACCATTATTAGGGGCCAACAGCGTTGACGATTTTCTATTTTCAACGCAGCGAGGTTTTTGTTCTCATTATGCCAGTGCTTTCACCTTAATGATGCGATATGCCAAGATACCCGCGCGCGTAATAAAAGGTTACCAAGGTGGAGAATGGAATGAAGAAGTTAAGTATTTAAATGTATATCAATATGATGCTCATGCGTGGACCGAAATTTGGATTGACGGCTCGGGTTGGGTTCGCATCGATCCTACGGCAAATATTCATCCTGACCGCGTTATTTCAAGTTTAGATGACCAACAAGCTCAGCCATTTTTAGGAGGTAACACTTTCAGTTTGGTTCGCTATAAGCAAAACCCTTGGTTAAATAGTTTACGCTTGGCGTTAGCTGACGTTGAGTTTTACTGGAGTCGTTGGGTTGTTGAATATAACAGTGACAAGCAAATGCAACTGTTGGAGATGTTGCTTGGAAAATTGACGAGCTTAAAAGTGATATTATTTACGCTGACGTTGATGGCTGTCATCGGATTAATGCTGTGGTGGCAAAGTGGGTTTCGTTGGCAACGACCAACAACAAAAGAGCGATTTGAGCGAGTTTATGCAGCACTGATTAAGCAAATGGCAATTCATGGTGTGGAGCGACAACGTCATCAAACGCCAAACCAATACTGCCAATTACTTATTAATAAATATCCTAATTTAGCAATTGAAATTCAAGCGTTTACTGATTTTTATAATCAAATAAATTATCAAGAAACAACAACTGTTTCACCGCAAGATGTAAAGCATGCCAAACGTTTATTGATGCAACTATTCCAAAAAATCTAGAATGGCATGGGCAACATCACGTGGTGCCTCCATTGGTAACAAGTGGTGTTGTCCTTGAAATTCAATATAGGTATCGTGTGGTTTAATCTTTTGCCACTTTAGCCAAGATTTTGGTGTTAAGAATTCAGATTTTTCAGCACGTAATCCTAAAAATGGTTTGTTTAGCTTACGTAACATTGGCCATGCATGCGGTGGATGCTGATAAAACCAAGCTTCCCATTGCTTACTGTAGCGTAACTGCCAATACGAATTAACTTGTTTGGTGCCGCCGACGATGAACTGCCATAACGCTGGGTCTGAAAGCGCTTGATATGCTCGTTTACTGCGGTGAAAATCAAATGCTTGTTGCAGACTTTGCCATTGATCGGGACGGCCTAAGGTTTTCTTAATCATTTTAGTGCCACTAGTTAGCTTATTCGGGAGGTAGTTTGCTAACTTAACTAATGGTGTTGGTAGAAATATCGGATCAATAAAGGCAATTTTATCAAATAATTCAGGTGCTTGTTCAATTGCCATGAGTAAAACAATGGCGCCCATTGAGTGGCCAACGCAATGGAAAGGCTTGCTTTGACGGTGGGCGCGAGCAAATTTCACTAAATCGTTTGCGAGTTTTGGCCACTGATTCTCAAGCCATGGATCACTATCATCCCAACATGCACGACTCAACGGTGCTAACACATCGTAGCCCTTTAATTGCTCTAGTAATGGTTTGTAACAACCACTTGGATAACCGTTAGCGTGAATGAACAAGCAAGGAGCATCACCTTGAGAAAATTGGAGATATGGGATCTTAGTTGACTGACAAATTAATTCGTCAACGCTATCATGCTTGTGGCTAGTATCCATGTTCTGGCATCATACCTATTCTAAAATTATTCGGAAAAACAATGAGTCATTGGTTAGGGAATTTACAACAAAGTACGCTTCAAGGCACTAATAATATTAGGATTCATTATTGTGCAATGGTACAAGCTGAATCATCTCCAGCCATGATAATGGTCAATGGACGAACCGAGAGCTACTTAAAGTATCAATCACTAATTAATGAGTTTTATCAGTTAGGCTATAGTGTTTACATGCTTGACCATCGTGGGCAAGGGCTGTCGCAACGATTACTTAATAATCATCATAAAGGACACGTTGAAGATTTTTCTTTTTATATTGAAGATTTAACACAGTTTATTGATGATGTAGTGCTGCCTAATGGGCATTCTCACCATATTTTATTGGGCCACTCCATGGGTGGCACCATTGCAACTCGTTATGTTCAAACCAAAACACATCACATTGAACGCCTAATTTTAGCCAGTCCAATGCACGGTATTTTACTGCCAGCACCGCAATTTATTGTAGAGCAGTTATCTAATGCAGCGATGATGACAGACAAGCTTTTACAACGCGAATCAAGCTATGTATTAGGGGGAAAACCTTATGATAACGCAGAATTTGAAGGTAATGATTTAACGCAGGATGAGTCGCGCTATTCAAACTTTAGGCAAGTATATGAAGATACGCCACAACTGCAATTGGGCTCTCCGACTTATCATTGGCTGCAAACATCATTGCAGGCATGTAAGGCCTGTTTGCAAGATGCCGAAAACATTACTATTCCGACATTATTACTACAGGCTGGCGCAGATACCATTGTTGATAATAATGCTCAAGATGAGTTTGCTCGTCATATGCAGCCATCATTGATTGAGAAAGTAGAGATTGATGGAGCTCGACATGAATTGTTTTTTGAATTAGAAGATTATCGCACTCAAGTGATTGCTCAAGTGCGACGGTTTTTAGCGTTTAATGATGATGTTTAGCTTTTAAGCTTCGATAAAATAATTCCGTTGTTCGTTCTTGTGATAACCAATTACTGTATTTTAAACTTAATGGGCTTAACGGAGCTATTGCAACAACTTCTGCCATTGTTTTGTTGTCACTCATTGCTTCTATCATGAGGCTGCGTGCGCGTTTTAATAAGACTAAGTATTTTTTTAAGCTTTGTTTGTCAGTAACTTGGCCATGACCAGGAATAATAATGGATTTGTCATCAGCATGAGTTAACACATCTGTTACCGCGTCAATGACACCGCTTAAGCTACCACCACTATCAACATCAACAAAGGGTAACCCACCGAGATTGAAGTAAATATCGCCTAGGTGAATAGCGTTTGCTTTGGTGAAAAACACGACTGAGTCGCCATCTGTGTGAGCATGAGGATAATGCTTTAAATTGGCTTTTTCATTGTTAAAATGCAAAGTCATGTCGTGACCGAAGCTTAGTACAGGTAAAAACTTTGAGTTTTTACCATGCTTTTCTTCTAATCGTTTATGAACATTGTGATGGGCAATGACATGACTTCCATCGCTGGCAAAGTTTTCGTTGCCACCAGTATGATCACCATGATGATGAGTGCTTACCACAAATTCTGCTCGGTTAGTCTGAATGTTTCCTAATGCTTTTTTGATGTCATTTGAGAGGCGAGCAAATTGATCATCAATGATATAGAGTCCGTCTTTGCCGTGGCTTACTGCTATGTTGCCACCTTGTCCGTAAATAACATGTAGCTGCTTAGCAACTGGCGTTACTGTGAGTGGGCTTTTGTGTTCGTCAGCAATCGAGAATGACGAACCAAATAATAAACCGGCACTTAATAATGTTGTTAATTTCATTATCGATACTCTTATGTGTAGTTGGTTATTGGTTCTCACTTTGACATACTAGGCTCACAAGGTAAATCATAGAAATGTAACCATATGAATGTAAAGTTGTTAATCATTAGCCTCTTAGTAATAAGTAGCTATCCTGTTCTAGCAAACGAGAGTAATTTCTCTGTTGATAATAAGCCCGTCACAGGGAACATTGTGCCGTTAAATAGTCAAGACTTGTGTGATGTTGCGGCAGGCGCTAAAGCTTATTTAGATAAAGGAGAGGATTATGATGCATTGGCTAACCATGCCGGAATTAGTGAAAATTTTGGAGGGAACTTAGCAAGAGTTAAGGCGACACTTTCATTTATTTGTAAGATAAATCAGGAAGATAAATATTCAAGTCGCCCCTCTCGTTTACATGATATTGATTTCATTAATCAACACTTTGAACGTGTTCGCTGGCGACCGGATCAAGTGCAATCGGCAAAATTTTCACATCAGAAACCACTGTTAAAAAATATGCCAGCAGACAAATTACTGCTAACTAAGTATTACATTAAAAAAGCGACTGGCAGCTTGGCTAAGTCGAGTGATACGCCTTATGCGTTGTATGAAATACCCTATGATGAGCAGTCATTAACACTTGAACAAGCCGACGCTAAAAAAGCGAGTATTACCCGATACCAATATACTAAGCAGCAGGTGCTAACAGGTGTGTTAGACAAACAAGGTCTTGCGAAGCCAATGGTTTGGTTATCTCGAGATGATTTAGAAGATACGCTGATGCAAGGGACTGTCATGATTGAAGATAATCACGGTAAAGCGATGCATTTCTACAATGTGCATCGCAATAATGGTATTGGTTATGATCGTAATCTCAAGAAAGAACAGCAAGGTCGATATTGGTATTTTAAACAAACAAATAGCGTGTTGGGTTACGGCAAGGATGCAAGTTATAAAGTGCCAATTAAACCGCTCGTTACTGTGGCTGGAGATCTTGCTCATTTAGGGTTGGGCAAACTTATCATGCTAAGCCACAACAACGAACACCGTTTAGTGGTGCTGGCTGATACGGGTGGGGCATTTGAAAACAATCAATATCAGTTGGACTATCTCGGCGGTTATTTTTATAACTGGCAAGATTACATCAAGACCTATAGGAATTTTCCTGATTATGTCGAGTCTCGTATTTTACTATTGAAAGAAGGGCACTAGACATGATGGCGCCGCAATGGATAAATGACAATAAAGTCGATTGGCAACGCGGTGAGGTGACCGTCGCCACGCAGATAAAGTCAGTTGAACCTAAAGCAATGGCGGTATTGCGAGTGCTTGTTGAAGCGAAAGGTGACGTTGTTACCCCTGTCTCTTATACACATCTCCGAGCCCACGAGACTAGGCATGATCTCGT
>CAJXRU010000085.1 GCA_913060565.1 uncultured Gammaproteobacteria bacterium
TAACGCACGTTCACTCGACGGAATTCTAATCGTTTTATAGCAAATGTTAGCATCTGAAAAGACGAGTTTTAGAAAGTCTATTTCGGCGCCGGTTTGTTGCTCGCCCTTGTTGAAGTAATAGGGCTCCCATGACTCGTAGCTTACGCCAAAACTGAGTGTTTTATCACACGCAAAAGCCTGTGTCGCTGACAGTGCTAATGCCAGAAATATACACTTTATTTTAATTGCAACAACTTGATTCCATTTCATATTCTTCAGAGTACAACAGTTATTCATTTTTTTAAATCGATAAATTGTGCGCATCGACTAACTTGCCATTACGATTAATCAAAAATGGCGAACTGTTGGATTATGTATTACATTTCTCAGGGCTATTTGGATATACCGAATATAAATAAACTGAAGCAGTGTTACTGAATCGTTTAAATAATGGAGTAGTTATTTTGATTAAATTTTTAACAGTGGCAATAACATCCCTGATGATCTCATCGCCAACAATGGCAAGTGATGATGTGGACAAGCTGGCAAATAAATTTGAAAAAGATGTCATTGCGTGGCGACATCATATTCATCAACATCCTGAATTATCAAATCGTGAATTTGAAACGGCTAATTATATCGCAGCACATCTTCGCTCATTGGGTCTGAAGGTTAAAACTAATGTTGCACATACTGGTGTTGTTGCAATATTAGATAGTGGAAAACCTGGGCCCGTTGTCGCACTGCGTGCCGATATTGATGCGTTGCCGATTGTTGAAACTAGTGGTGTTTCGTTTGCATCGACAGTTAAATCTACCTATAACGGTAAAGAAGTTGGTGTAATGCATGCCTGTGGGCATGATACGCATGCCGCTATGCTGATGGGAACCGCGTCTGTATTAACTAAAATGAAGAATAAGCTACGAGGTAAGGTGAAGTTTATTTTCCAACCAGCCGAAGAAGGCGCACCTTATGGCGAAGAGGGCGGCGCTGAATTGATGGTAAAAGAAGGCGTGCTGGATAATCCTAAAGTTGATGTAATTTTTGGTATTCATATAAATTCTCAAACGGATGTTGGCATTGTTAAATATCGCGCTGGTGGCATTATGGCGGCGGTTGACTCATTTAAAATAACTGTGAATGGTAAACAATCCCACGGTGCTTATCCGTGGTTAAGTGTTGATCCTATCGTGACGGCATCGCAGATTGTTATGGGGCTACAAACAACCGTGAGTCGTGAAGCTAAGCTAGACGATAACGCTGCGGTGGTAACTGTTGGTAGTATTCACGGTGGAAATCGCTCGAATATCATTCCAAATAAAGTCGAGCTGGTTGGCACAATCCGTACCTTAAACGATGACATGGAACCCATGTGCATGAGTCAGTGAGACGCAAAGCCTCTCATATTGCTCAAAGCATGGGAGCAACAGCAGATGTAATTCTTCCTTATGGTGATCGCTATCCAGTGACGTTTAATGATCATGATTTGATGGCGAAAATGCTGCCAACACTGCATCGAACCGCTGGTAAAGATCATGTTAAACACATGAATGCCGTGATGGGCGCCGAAGATTTTTCGTTTTTCCAGCAAAAGATTCCTGGGTTATATTTATTTGTTGGCGGCAAAACACCGTCAAAACCACTTGCCGAAACAGCTGGCCACCACACCCCTGACTTTGTCATTGACGATGCAGGGCTAAAACTCGGCGTGCGAACCATGAGTAATCTGGTTGTTGATTATATGGAAAAATAGCTTGCTGTGACTTCAGTGAAACTAGCTTCATTAAAGTAGGTATACGCTGCCATTGTGCACTAATGAAGCACAATGGCATTAGTTTTTCTCTGTGTATTTTCTTAAGTGCTGGTTGAGCTGTTTGACTTTATCTCGGCAGTCGGCACGCTGGTCTATGTGGACATCGTTGCAATTTCGAGGCGGTGCAGTTGGCGAAATTTGATTAGCTATCGCTTCCTTAATTATTGCGCCGTCTATTTCTGCCCCTGCATTTGCCAAAGAGTATTGATGTTCACTATCAATATTCAGCCCGTCGTCGATTATCGCACCGGCTAATGAGCAGCCTTGCAATGTGAATAGCGACATTACAATAATAGTTGTTTTCATTAATATCCTTATCAAGATAGCTTGTTGTATCAGAAAATTTAAATAAAGGTTAATTACTTAGGTTCTGATTTAGTGCTTGGTTCAATTTCATCTTCAGTGAATTAGGTAGGTGTAAATTCGCCAACGCTAGAATGCCATGTGGGCCTTTATTAACCCACTTTTGTAGTTTTTCGTCATCGCCTTGTGCCTCTTTTGTTAGCCATAGTGCAACGGTTAACGCTCCCCATTTTTTATTAAATGGCCCGGTGGATAATCCTCGCATAAGTTTTTTTGCATCAACGTCATTGGCTTTATTCAGCGCGATAATACGGTCAACAAAGACGGTTTCTAGTTTAATAAGTGCATGTTCTGCGCGCTGAGTAATCTTTCCATTGTCATCTTTCCATTTGGTAGAGATGGATCTGAAATGACCAAAGCCTTCTTTATACGATTGATTAAGCGCTTGTTTTAAAGGAGTTGTTAGCGGATATGGATTATTTAAGCTCCACTGATGTTGCAGCAGGTGAGTGTATTCGTGGGAGAATATTCTGTCTATTCGTGTTTCATTTTTGATGGTTGTGGCATCACCGTATGAGCGTGCTAGAACACTGACGTTAAAGAATATTGTTGTTGGATATTCACTGGTAAAAGTAAAGGCATCTCTGCCGCCACGGTTCCCGATGACAACTGAAATATCACGCGGTATCTTGGTGTTGGTAAACGGCACTGCAATTGAATCAAATTGAGTTGTCCAAATTGTACGTTTCTTATTGATCAAATCAGCCCATGCTTGTTCTTTGGCTGTTAGTGTCTTTTTCTCGGTGTCTTGTGTCAGCCAAGCGTTAGTGACGGCGCCCGTTTTGTCGACACCATAATTAAAGCTTATGTGATTTTTCGCTGCACTTACTGAGCCAGTAAATACCAGCAAACATAGGATAATAGATTTTAAATTATTCACTGTTTGTTCTCATTTTTATTCGATAAATTTCAACATAGTAGGATAAAGACTGCTAAAAAATGAACAACTGCTAATTTGTAAATATTAATTACCAAAATAAATGGGGTCAGGTTAAGTTTAACTTACGCGTCTATACTTCAGGTCACAACAGATATGTTAAAGGAGTATGAAATGGCAAGGTTACCTAGAGTATGTCCTATCGGCGTTCCACAGCACGTGATTCAGCGCGGGAATAATCATCAAGTCTGTTTTGTTAACGAACACGACTTTAAAGCATATGCAAATTGGTTAACGGAATATGCAAAGAGGTTTGAAGTTGAAATTCACGCTTGGGTGTTTATGACTAATCATGTTCATTTACTGTGTACTCCTCGAAAACATAACGCCGTAAGTCAAATGATGCAAGGATTAGGGCGTCAGTATGTAAGGTATTTTAATCATACTTATCAACGCACTGGAACGTTATGGGAAGGTCGATTTAAGTCTTGCTTGGTCGAGGAAGAAAGCTATCTAATTCATCTTTATCGCTACATAGAAAACAATCCAGTAAGGGCGGATATGGTCAGCGATCCTGCTGATTATTCATGGTCTAGTTATCAAATTAATGCTTTGGGTAAGAAATCTCCTTTGTGTACGCCGCACCCTCAGTATATTGAATTGGGGAAAAGTAAGGTTACCAGATTAGAGGCTTATCGAGAGTTATTTAAAGGTCACGTTGATACTGAGCTTATTACTGATATTAGAGAAAGTACAAATCGAGGAATGGCCATAGGTAGCCGGGAGTTTAAGTTGCAAATTGAAAAATTAACTGGAAAGCGGATGCAACCCGCGAAGAGAGGGCGGCCAGTTGGTTGGAGAAAGGCTAAAATTTAATTCTAACCTGACCCCATTTATTTATCGTTTTATTTCCTGCCACGTATCCGCGCCGTCAAAATATCTAATGTCTAATTTTTTTACGATGTCAGTATTAACGAGCCGAAAATTGACAGCCATTCTATTCTCATTACCTAATGCTGTTGGTGTGTAATGAATGACACAGCCACAGTTTTTACAGTGATGAAATTTAATGGTTTTATCTCCCCAGCAATAAGACGATAATGAATCGGATAGTACCGATACGTTGACGTCTGTTGGGGAAAAGTATGCACATAACGCTGCATATTTCGCACATGCAGAGCAATTACAACTAGTGATTGTTTTTGTCGTACTTGGAACCGTTATTTTTACCTTGCCACAATGACAGCTTGCTTCAGTTGTATCCATGAGTTTTTATCTTCTGTTTATTATTAGAAAAATATGAAGCTTAATAAGTTATAAGTTTGTTATATCACAACCTGTAAATGAGGCCATATTTTTAGCCATTGCTTTTGCACAATACGTTGTCTAAAAACACGCTCATTTCGTTTGGGATTATATGTAATCTTTCCATCGAATATGTTGTTTTTTGGGAATGCATTGATAAATGTTAATGCGCTATTGGTATCTATAGAAACACCAATAGCAGTTTCTTTTTCCGGCCAAAAACTCATTGCGTCTGAAGTATTTTTGTATGGGCGATCCTGATTGCGATGATGCATGAAAGCTCGATTTTTCACTTGCCATTCAAAGTCTGGAAATTGTTTATTCAACTGTGCTGTTATTTCTTTTGTTCTAGTATTTAATTTATCTAAAGGGTCAAAAAATACGATATCGATATCATTGAGTGGCGTCGAGGTCGAGAAAATATGGTCCCAAACAAGATTGCGAATGAAACCTGCTGCGACGTAACAATCTGGCAAATCTAGTTTTTTAACAATAGATAATATTTCCATTCGTTCAACATCTGTTTTGATGAGAGCTTCGATCTTTTTCATGTGTAAATAAATTTAACCTGACCCCATTTATTTTTATAGACAAAAAAGCACGCTAAATAGCGTGCTTTCGTTTGTTCAAGAATGCTTTAGGTTAATTTAACCCTAATACTTCTTTACCTTGTTTAAAGTCGATATCCACTGGAATATTGGCTTTAGTTAATTTAGCTAAATCGGCCGCTAGTTCTGGTTTGATTAGACCACTGTCTTTGATCAATTGGTCTACTTGAGCGTAATCGCCTGTACCTTGAATGGTCAGGATAAGTTCAGATAGGCTCGCCATGGCTTTAGCCATCTTTTCAAAGTTAACCGCGTATAAACCGTTAGCGTCACGTTCAAATGCACCCGCTTGCTGGAAGTAGTTAAAGCGAACCATGTTGGCTTTACCGTGTGCTGAGCTTGCGCCAAAACGCACTGAGCGGAAGATGCCAGCCATGAAGGTTACATAGTTATCTTCAACAACGCCTTGTGAGATTTGTCCCTGTTTGAATAACTCAGTAATCATGTAAAGACCTAAAATATCGGCTTTACCTTCTTCTAGTGCTGACGCATGTTCTTTTAGCGATTGGCGTACAGTGCCTTTGCCGTTGATGGTGTTTTTAATACCTAAACCGTGGGCAACTTCGTGGAACATGGTGTTAGCAAAGAATGCATCGAAGGTAACGTGTTTGCGTTGCTCTGGTGCGATTAAAACTTTGGCGATTGGATCTAAAATATGATCGAATTTAGCCTTCATTGCATTTTTAAGTTGTAGACGTCGAGTCCCTTTTTTCAGCTGCACTTCTTCATCATTTGGCAGGTTGATGGCAATTGTTTTGCCGCCTGCATTTGAGTGACCAGCGTAGTAGATAACATCGTAGGCATTTAAGTCTGCATCTGTGCCTGGAGTTTCTTGCTTGAATTTCTCATCAACTGGCAAACCGCGTTGCAGTGCTGGTAAAAAGCTCGCGAATTTTGCAAGACGTTGTGACCATGCCAAATCTTTTACTAGTACGTAAGATTCATAGGCAGCGCGGTAACCAAATAATTGGTCTTCATACGTTTCAATTGGACCAATAACCACATCAATTGGGTTATTTTTCATGTCCATCCAGGCAAAATCAGATGCTTGGAAGTCGTCATTTAATAAGGCTACTGAGCGCATTTGTAGGTAGTTGGCGAATTCTTTATCGTCTGCTAGTGCTGAGGCTTCAAGGAGTAATTTACTCGCTTGTTGTAGTTGGGTTTGATAGATTTTTGAAAACGGAATCGAAATTAAAGCGCCTTTGTCATCACGACGAATAACACTATAAAGACCTGTTTTGTCCACTGAATCTGGTGCTGATTCTAATTCTTCCTTAGTCATATCGTGCGGGTAGAATTGAGCACCAAGAGCTTTTTCTGCATTTTTAGTTAGGAATACGTCATCGCTTTGTAATCTGTCCCATGGGCCGTAATTGATTTTGGCATATTCACGCACTTTAGGATCGTCAATACTTGCTAAAAATCCTGCCTTGTCATCGCCATAAGCTTGTTTCCAAAACAGATCGTCCATGATTTTACTGGCATCAATAAGTTTGCCTAACATCATTTTTTGATTGGCAGAAAGATGGGATAAGTCAGTGTTTAACGTCACTTCTTGATAAATACCTAAACGATCGCTAAATGCTGGCAGTAGTTGTGGCCCAGTTTGAACTGTTGCGGTTTCTTTCTTAGCTGGTGTTGTTTCAGTCGTTGGTTTGGCAGATTCGCCACAGCCGCTTAGCGCGACAATTCCTGAAATAATCAGGGCAATTGAAGTTTTCTTCATGAGATCTCTCTTATTGTTTTTAATTTGATTGGTTAATAATTACCACTTTTCTTCGTCTTCATCCCATTTATCATCGTAGGTTGATTCTTTAGGTGGTGGCATTTTAACCTTGTTGCTCGCTTTAATTAGCGCAAATTGTGATAACACAATACCTAGAACGACGGCGATAATGAGAATAATCCAAATCATAATAAGTGCTTCTCTATGTTGGTAATATATTGGGTGTAGATGCTATCTAGTGATGCTAACACTTCTGCCTTTAAACCGATATCGTGGTTAGCAATTGTTTGCTCAAGTAAATCAAATGACAGCGTATTTGTTAATGCTTGAGACTGTGAAATATGGCTGATATGCCACGGCTCTCTAGCTACGCCGCCGTTATACTGTTGATAGGGCAGAAAAAAGCCATGGGCAGTTAAATTTTCACTAAGCCACTGTCCTAGCTGAGCCATTGGTCCACCATGTTCGTATTCCCAAGGCTCGAGTTGTAACGGCTGGTTTAGCATACTTGGCGCAAAGACATCAATGTCAGTGCCCCAATGATGGCGACTTGCACCCGGTAACGCTGACCAGTGAAGAATATGTTTAAGCAGCTGCGCTTTAGTCACAAACGCTATATTAATCGTTTGATTATTGGCGTCTTTGACTGGGCGTAAGCCATTTGCTTTGTTGTTCCAAATCATTTGTTGGCGCTCGAATGAACGAAAGCCGCTGGCAATGCACAGATCGATATTATCGTCTTTAGCACTGGCAACAAGACGTTGCCAGTCACTTAGAATTTCAGAGTGTAGTAACTGCTGATGACCATTAGATTGCACTGGACTCAGGTGCGATTCTGTTAGCCCTAGTGCTATTTTTTCCCTGTTTGTTAGCGAAGATTCAAATGACATCTGCATAACCCTTTAATCGAGAAGTAACTTTTCTAACAAACGCTGATATACATCAGTAAGAATTTCTAAATCGTTAAATTTCACACATTCGTTCACTTGATGAATAGTGGCGTTCACTGGTCCTAATTCGACAAGTTCTGCGCCGGTTGGTGCAATAAAACGACCATCAGATGTACCGCCACTGGTTTGTGGATCGGTATCATAGCCAGTGATTTCTTTAATCGATGAACGGACAGCGTTTAATAAATCGCCGTGATCCGTCAAAAATGGCAAGCCATTATAGGTCCAGTCGATATCATAATCTAAGCCGTGTTGATCTAAGATCGCAATAACTCGTGCTTTGATTAAATCGAATGTTAATTCAGTTGAAAAGCGCAAATTAAATTGCACTTTTAACAGTCCTGGAATGACATTGCCCGCCCCTGTACCACCATTGATATTAGATATTTGAAAACTCGTTGGAGGGAAATACTCATTACCGTTGTCCCACACCGTTTTCGCTAACTCATCAAGCGCAAGCATGGCTTTGTGAATGGGATTATTAGCGAGATGAGGGTAGGCTACGTGGCCTTGCTTACCGTTGATAATGAGATCGCCCGTCAATGAACCACGGCGACCGTTTTTAACTACGTCTCCTAACTTGGCTGTGCTACTTGGTTCGCCAACAATACAATATTGAATTTTCTCGTTACGCGCTTCAAGCGTATCTATTACGCGCGTCGTTCCGTTAATAAACGGGCCTTCTTCGTCACTGGTAATGAGAAAAGCAATAGAGCCTTTATGATTAGGGTGTTGCTCAACAAAGCGTTTAGTTGCAATCACCATAGCCGCTAGGCTGCCTTTCATATCGGCGGCGCCGCGTCCGTGTAACATGCCATCAATGAGCTTTGGCTCAAACGGTGGATTGTCCCAGTGACTTATCTCGCCAACAGGAACAACATCAGTGTGGCCTGCAAAACAGAATAATGGGCCGGTGTTGCCTTTACGTGCCCACATGTTTTGCGTGTCTTCAAAGTTCATTGGTTCGATGTTAAAACCTAATGGCTCTAAATAGCTAGCCATGAGTGCTTGGCAACCTTCGTCAAGTGGGGTGATTGATGGGCGCGACAAGATATCGATGCATAAATCAAATAGCGCTTGATCGTTAATGGTGTTTACGTCAGACATGGTGATTTCACTTACCTAAGCGGTTATTCAAAAAAGGCTTGATACTGAGCGTCTTTAAAGCCCAACAAGGCGTCACTGCCTTTCACTAATAAAGGACGTTTGATTAATGTTGGTGTGGCTAAGAAAAGGGTTTTTAATGCCGCTGGTGTCGTATCGGCTTTTTGCGCGTCAGTTAGTGCGCGGTAACTTGTGCTGCGTTTATTGAGCATTTGTTCAACATCGCTGATTTCACACAGGCTATCTAATAATGTGCTATCTAAACCATCGACACGGTAATCATGGAAAGTGTATTGAACATTGTTAGCATCAAGCCATTTTAGTGCTTTTTTAATTGTGTCGCAGTTTTTGATGCCGTAAATAGTGGTGCTCATGAGATTTCCTAAATTTATTTTTGTTTGATGATGCCGGTTAGCACGGTTTCTTCTGCGACTCTAACATTGCCATATTGTGGCTTAGTCGTTAAGACACCATGGCTGATGAGTAGGGCAATATCGAGATGCGGAAGTTGTTTTCTAATGTTTATTAGATCAAGTTCAATCAAAGGATCGCCTTGCTTGACACGTTGTCCAACATTTATTTTTCGAGTGAAGCCAACGCCATGAGTCGTTATTGCGCTAGAACCGCATGTAAGTTCTACGATGACACCATGAGAGGCTTGTAATTTTATTTGGTGACTAGTCGCTGCAATTTCCGTTATCACACCATCGCATGGCGCCACTAAGCGACTGCCTAATGGTTTTAGCATAATGCCTTGACCTTGCAAGCCATGACTTATAACTGGCTCGTAATGCTTGGTTAACGGCAGTGCTTCGCCGCTGATAGGAGCCACTAAATCGAGCGTTGTAAGTTGTGAAGATGGTTTGTCTAGCGTGGTCATATTGTTATTGAGGTTTGTTTAATTGATTAACTTTGTAGTCATTTTTCTCTAGCACTGCAATCGCCTGCGCAAAGGTGTCTTTTTTGACAAGAATATAGTCGGTATCGAATGTAGAGATAGCAAAAATACTAATATCAGCTTCGGCTAACGCGCCTGCGATACCCGATAAAATACCAGTCAGTGAGAAGTTTAAAGGCCCCATAACTTCGAGACAACGCCAGCCTGATTCTTGGTCATGGCTTTCTAGAGCAAGCGATGAAGGAACAACAACAGATAATTCGTCTTCAGTTTTAGCGAGGAAATAAATATCTTGATCAAAAATACGTCCGTCAGGGCGCGTTTCTGGTGTAAAACTGTGAATAGTAAATTCTACTTGTAGTTCTGCTAACGTCTGCTTAGGCATTCAATCTGCTCCACGAAATACTGCTGTCCATTGAGCGCTTTAGTCTACCTCTTAATACAACAAAGGGGAACCTAAGTTCTAATGCTGTTCAGTTAAGCGGATACATTGATTTTAGAGGTGTATTTGGTGTGCTATTGGTTTTATTTATCTGATTGAAATAAGTGAAAGCACACCAGTTACTTTTCTTTGTATCGCCAAAGAAAAGTAACCAAAAGAAAGGCGACCCGTGGCTTATCTCTTGCTCTTAAATGATAAATTTACTTTTCAATACCGTATTTGATCCGCGTCCTGCGGCAAATACTCAAAAATCGTCCTGATTTTTGTATTGGTTAATTTCTAATTTAAGGCGATAAACGACGGGGCTATGCCGCGCTGATAGACTTTCAAATTCTTTATCAGAAAAATACTAGAGTCTATGTTTCCTTTTAATGCAATTATTGAACGTTTTCTTGTTCGCCAAATACGTTAGCAAATAATGCTGTTGATAAGTAACGTTCGCCTGAGCTTGGTAAGATAACAACGATAGTTTTGCCTGCAAACTCTGGTAATGCTGCAATGCGATTAGCAGCAATTACAGCAGCGCCTGAAGAAATACCCGCTAAAATGCCTTCTTCGTCCATCAAACGTTGAGCCATTTCAATCGCTTCTTCGTTGTCTACTTGCTCAACAAGGTCAACAAGATCAAGATCTAAGTTACCCGGTATAAAACCAGCGCCAATACCTTGGATTTTGTGAGGTCCAGGAGTCAGCTCTTCACCAGCTTTCGCTTGAGTGATTACTGGCGAATTGGTCGGTTCAACCGCTACTGAGGTGATTGCTTTACCTTGGATTTGTTTAATGTATTTGCTAACACCTGAAATGGTGCCGCCCGTACCAACGCCAGCAACGAATACGTCGATCTCGCCATCAGTGTCTTCCCAGATTTCTGGACCTGTTGTTTTAACGTGGATCTCAGGGTTTGCTGGATTTTCGAATTGTTTAAGTAATACATAGCTTTCAGGTGCGCTGTCTTTCAACTCTTGTGCTTTAGCAATAGCGCCGCCCATGCCTTTAGCACCTTCAGTTAATACTAAATTAGCACCTAATGCTTTTAGTAATTTGCGACGTTCTAAACTCATAGTGTCTGGCATGGTAAGTGTTAGTTTGTAACCACGAGAAGCGGCAACGAATGCTAGTGCAATACCAGTGTTACCACTAGTTGCTTCGATAAGTTCTTTATCTTTGGTTAGCTCGCCATTTTGTTCTGCAGCCCAAATCATGTTGGCACCGATACGACATTTAACGCTGAAGCTCGGGTTGCGGCTTTCTACCTTCGCAATCACCTTGCCATTTGATACTTTGTTTAAACGAACTAGTGGTGTTTTACCAATAGTTTGTGAATTGTCTTCTACGATATTAGCCATGTGTTTTCTCACTCTATTAGACGACAGGACCCTGTCATAATTGGTCATACTTGAATAAATTTTTTCTGTTATGCCTAGATTATCGAATTGAGCAAATAAGTGAAATGATATTTTGTTATAACGATATGTAATAAAAAACTAAGTTCTTATTCCAATTTGTTGCGGTGTTTTTTACGCAGGATGATTTTATGTTACTTGCCGTTTTGTGTTAGTGTTTAAACATCTGTTTAATTTGTAATAAAAAATCTACTATGTCTTTTGAATCTACTGAAAACTATGTGGTAAGCGATGAACTTCGTTTAGCCGTACAAGCTGCTATTACTCTTGAAAAGCCATTGTTAATCAAGGGAGAACCTGGCACCGGTAAAACGATGTTAGCCCTTGAATTAGCAAAATCGATGAATGCACCGTTGTTGCAATGGCACATCAAATCGACAACTAAAGCGCAGCAGGGTCTATATGAATATGACGCCGTATCGCGCTTACGTGATTCACAGCTTGGCGATGATCGCGTTAAAGATATCGGTAATTACATTATTAAAGGAAAAATGTGGCAAGCCTTTGAAAGTGCGCAGCGTCCAATACTATTAATCGATGAGATTGATAAAGCGGATATCGAATTTCCAAACGACTTATTACAAGAACTCGATAAAATGGAGTTTTTTGTTTATGAAACTCAAGAGCTTGTAAAAGCAAAAGTTCGTCCAATCGTTATTATTACTTCAAACAATGAAAAAGAGCTACCTGATGCATTTTTACGCCGCTGTTTTTTCCATTACATTCAATTCCCTGACGAAGCGCAAATGCAAGAAATCGTGAATGTGCATTTTCCTGATGTGAAGCCTAAGTTACTTGAGCAAGCATTAACGCGCTTTTTTGAAATGCGCCAATTAGGTGGCATTAAGAAGAAACCGTCGACTTCTGAATTGCTCGATTGGCTTAAATTGTTATTAGCACAAGATATTGCGCCTGAAGTGCTTCGCGACAAACAGCATGATGAATCAATTATGCCGTTATATGGCGCGCTTTTAAAAAATGAGCAGGATATGACGTTATTTGAAAAAATCGCGTTTTTGGCGCGTAGGCAACAATAATGCTGGTAGACTTTTTCTTCACGTTACGTAAATACGAATTAAAAGTAAGCGTCCGTGAATTACTTGATTTGATTAATGCGCTTGAGAAACAAGTGGTGTTTGGTGATATCGACCAATTTTATCAACTGGCACGTATTGTGATGATCAAAGATGAAAGCCAGTACGATAAATTTGATCGCGCTTTTGCCGATTATTTTGAAGGTGTTAGCTCGATAGATTTATTTGATAAAGACATTCCCGATGACTGGCTACGTAAAGAGCTGGAAAAGTTTTTAACTGACGAAGAAAAAGCCAAACTTGAAGCCTTAGGCTCGCTTGATGAATTGCTTGATACACTGCAACAGCGTTTAAAAGAGCAAGAAAAGCGCCACCAAGGTGGTAATAAATGGGTTGGCACTGGTGGTACATCGCCATTTGGAGCTTATGGTTATAACCCTCAAGGTGTGCGTATTGGTCAGGCGGGAAATCGTCATAATCGTGCTGCCAAGGTGTGGGATAAACGTAAGTTTGCCAATTTAAGTGATACTGAGTTATTGGGCAGTCGTAATATGCAGGTGGCGCTGCGCCGTCTTCGAAAGTTTGCCCGTGCTGGCGCGCAAGATCAGTTAGATCTAGAGCAGACGATTAAATCAACTGCCAATAATGCCGGTTATCTTGATATAAAAATGAAAGCCGAGCGTCATAATGCCGTTAAGGTATTGATGTTTTTTGACGTTGGCGGTTCGATGGATCCTTACATCGAACAAGTCGAACAACTCTTTAGCGCCGCTAAAACAGAGTTTAAACACCTTGAGTATTTCTACTTTCACAACTGTGTTTATGAAACGGTATGGCAAGACAATAGTCGCCGTTATACCGATAAAAAAGAGGTGTGGGAGCTTATTCGAACCTACGGTCGTGACTATAAAGTTATTTTCGTTGGCGATGCGTCAATGGGCCCTTATGAAATCAGTTATCCCGGTGGCAGTGTCGAACATTGGAATGAAGAAGCTGGTGAAGCATGGCTTAATCGTTTAACTAGCCACTTTGATAATGTGGCTTGGCTTAATCCTGTTAAAGAAGCGCATTGGCAATATACCGTGAGTATCGACTATATTAAGCAGCTAATGAGTGACAATATGTTTCCAATGACGATTGCAGGTTTGGAAAGTGCAATTAAGTCGTTACGTTAAATAGCCTAAGTTTGGGATAAATAGTTAATAAGGAGAAAGCCCAGTGAGTACTGAGATTTTGAGTAAAGATGATACGAAAGATCGTATCACTCCTGTGGCCTTTGCTCCTGATAATCGATTATTTGATCTACCGCTCGCAAGACCATGGCGCCGTGGTGGTGCCATGTTGTGTGATTTGATGATTGTTGCCGTACTGACCGCCATGGATGATGTCTTTTTAATAAGTTTACTACTGGTGGTTTGGTTATTACATAAGGCTAAACAATGGCGTTTATTGGGTATGTTAGGACGTTATGGTGTTTGGGCGATTCGCGGAGGGAGTTTGCTGATTATTATCGCGGGCTTTTATGCTAGTAGCGTGCTCTTTTTAGATAATGATTCTACATCCGATGATGATTCTAAATTGGTGGGCGACTTGGCAATGATCGCATTGGGCGCTCTGCATGGCAGTCAGTGTCAAACAGCTGAATGTTGGCAGGAAATATTAGAGCCAATCGTAGACGAGAGCTTGAAGAGTAGTGACCAACTCAATGCGTTAAATCCAGTGGAGTTTGTGGAAACTTTCACTGAAAATAGTGGATTAATTAAAGAAGAAAAAGAAAAGCTTATGCAGTGGGCTAAAGATAATCCTAAATGGAAAGTTCATGATGTCGTCGTTACATCCCCAAATAGTGTATCTAACGGTGTGCCTACTCATTCAAACTCAAATAACACAACGACTGACAGTAGTGAACCTAGTGCAAGAAGTGAAGCGTCGTCACCAATGCAATGGATAATGGGGATTATTGACGACTTGGGATTAGGATTTGGTTTTGCTGCGATCTATTTTACGTGCTTTACCGCATGGTTTAACGGCCAAACTTTAGGTAAAATGCTGTTTAATACACGCGTTTTACAATTAAGTAATGAGCCGATGGGTTTGTGGGATGCATTTGGTCGTTACGGTGGATATGGTGCTGGCTTAGCAACGGGGTTGTTAGGCTTTTTTCAGATCTACTGGGATGCCAATAGACAAGCTATTCAAGATAAAATATCTGCAACGGTTGTTGTTGATTTAACGTTGGCAGCCAAAGAAGACAAGCTTGTTGTAATGCGTCAGCATGAAGAAATTATAAAGAAAAATAAAGAGGCCCAAGCTGCAACGTCAGTATCATCAAAT
Organism: uncultured Gammaproteobacteria bacterium; assembly: GCA_913060565.1. Lineage (GTDB taxonomy): Bacteria > Pseudomonadota > Gammaproteobacteria > Enterobacterales > Psychrobiaceae > Psychrobium. The sequence goes on from CAJXRU010000085.1 coordinate 14,840, forward strand.
GGGTCGAGTGAAACACCGCCAGAGCGGTTGGAGAATTAATTAAATGTCTATTGTGATTAGCGGAACGGGTTTGTATACACCCCCTCATAAAATATCTAATGATGAATTGGTTGGCGCATTCAATCAATATGTTACTGAGTTTAATCAACAACATGCGCAAGCTATTGAAGCGGGTGAGTTAGAAGCGCTTAAACCATCAAGTAGCGAGTTTATTACTAAAGCATCTGGTATTGAAAATCGTTATGTGATGACCAAAGAAGGCATCTTAGATACCGAAAAAATGATGCCATTAACGCCGCAGCGCAGTAATGATGAAATCTCTATTCAAGCAGAGATGGCCATTGGCGCGGCAAAACAAGCGTTAGAAGCAGCGAATAAAAAGCCGGAAGATATTGATTTAATTATTGTCGCTTGTTCATACACACAGCGTGCTTATCCTGCCATTGCGATTGAAGTTCAACAACAATTAGGCTGTGGCGGCTGGGCATTTGATATGCTGGTGGCTTGTTCATCTGCGACTTTTGGCATCATGAACGCGTCAAATGCATTAGAGGGCGGCACTGCTAAATCAGTCTTGGTGATTAGTCCTGAAATTGCTTCGCCACAAATTAATTATCGTGATCGTGATAGCCACTTTATATTTGGCGACGTAGCAACGGCTGTAGTTGTTGAAAAAGAAGAAACGGCAACTAGTGAACACGCATTTAGAATTTTAGCTAAAAAACCGATGACGAGCTTCTCAAATAACATTCGTAGTAACTTTGGTCATTTAGCGCGTCATACACCAGAAGAAGCCTTTGAAGGCGATAAGCTTTTTGTGCAGCAAGGTCGCAAGGTATTTAAAGAAGTTCTGCCGATGGTATCTAAACTCATCGATGAGCAGATGTCGCTAGCAGGTATTGAGAAAGATGACTTAAAACGTCTATTTTTACATCAAGCAAACATTAATATGAATACTTTTATTGCAAAGAAAGTATTAGGAAGGGATCCTATTGGCAATGATGCGCCAATTATTCTTAATGAATTTGCAAATACAGCTTCTGCCGGTTCGATTATCGCATTCCACCGTTTTCATGATGACATGGTAAAAGGTGACAAAGGAATAATTTGTTCATTTGGCGCAGGGTACTCTGCAGGCTGCTTGATTATCGAGCATATATAAGCTCTGTAATATATATTAATCATATAGTGCTAATGCCCGTCATTAGCATTTTTTTTGGAAGTCATTAATGATTCGACTCGATAAGTTCTTAAGTGATAACGCAAATTTAACGCGTAAAACCGCCAAGCATGCATTACATCGCGGTGATGTGACGGTTGATGGTGTGGTGGTAAAGAAACCTGACATCAAAATATCAAATCAACAGGTTAGATTAAATGGGGATCTGATAGAGATCGTTGGCGATCTCTATATCATGTTACACAAGCCTGCTGACTATGTGTGTTCAACCGTTGATGATGATGATGGTTTGAGTGTGCTTAATCTCATTGATGCGCCTTGGCGTGAACAGTTACATATTGCCGGTCGATTGGATAAGGACACCACAGGATTAGTGCTATTAACAAGTGATGGCAAATGGTCGCATCAAGTGACTTCACCAAATGCGAAATGCACCAAAGAATATTTAGTAACGGTTGAACGGCCACTGAGTGATGAGCTAATAGCCGAGTTTGAAAATGGGATCATGCTAAATAATGAAAATAAACTAACAAAACCAGCTCAATTGACTATTCTTAGTGAATATCGCGCTAAGCTAGTTCTTAGTGAAGGTAAGTACCATCAGGTTAAGCGCATGTTTGCTGCCGTTGGCAATCATGTAAAAACATTGCACCGTTCGCGCGTTGGTGAGCTTGTTCTTGATGAGTCACTGCAAGAAGGACAGTGGGTCAAATTAACTGAGCAGCAATATTTATCATTTACCTAATTCTTTAGTTGTAATGTGTAATGAATATAGTAACTTAGTACTAAATGTGCTGCACAAGTAAACTGGAAATTACGAATAGACATGTCAAAACTATTGATTATCGAAGATAGTCCTTTAATTCGCAAAGTTATCAAGCATTTAGCTGCAACTGAATTAAGTTGTGAATTTGATTTTGCGGAAGACCTCGCCCAAACAAAAGAGCTGATCGCTAAGAACGATTATTTCTTAGCACTTGCCGATTTGAACTTGCCTGATGCTCCTAATGGCGAAGTCGTGCAGTTGACGATGGAAAAGGGTATTTCAACCATTGTTTTAACGGCTACGACTAATGAAGAGTTGCGCAAAAAGCTCCTTTCAATGGGCGTGCTTGATTATATCTTTAAAGAAAATCGCGATTCGTATGTGAGTGCAATTAAGCTCATAAACCAGCTAATCCTCAACAAGGATATTAAGGTATTGGTAGCTGATGACTCTAAAACACTGCGTAGTTATATTAGTGCTCAATTGTCCAAGTTACTTTATCAGGTTGTTGAAGCCGAAAATGGTGTCGATGCCATTAAGCGATTAACTGAACATACGGATATTGAGCTGTTAATCACTGATTATAATATGCCAAAGATGAATGGTATCGAATTAATTCGCCATGTACGCCAAAGTCGTTTACGTGATGAATTTCCAATCATTGGGCTATCATCTTCTAACGATCCAACCTTATCGGCTCGATTTATTAAGCATGGGGCAAATGACTTTTTGGTCACCCCCTTCATGCAAGAAGAGTTTCAATGGCGAATTATTAAAGCGATGGAGCAGATTGCTTTAATTCGTGAAATTCGTGATGCGGCAAACCGTGACTATTTAACGAAGCTTTATAACCGTCGTTATTTCTTCAACACCGGTGAAGCAGCCTTTGAGCAAGCGCAATCTGAAAATTCTAATTTTTCAGTGGCGTTAATGGATATCGATTTCTTTAAAAAGATTAACGATAACTATGGGCATGATGTTGGTGATGCTGTGCTTATTGAAATGGCTGCTGTACTCAACAAGTGGTTTGATGGCATGTTAGTCGCTCGTTACGGCGGTGAAGAATTTATTGTCGTTATCCAAGAGCTCAACGCGAGCAAAGTAAATACATTGTTAAACGCTTTTCGTGAGTTTCTTGCTAGCCAGCAATTTGATATTGATGAGCATACAATCTCCTTTACGGCGAGTATTGGTGTTGCGAATAATATTGGTCAGGTGGAATTGCTTGACGATCTTATTAACAATGCTGACGTTGCTTTATATCAAGCCAAAGAAAGTGGTCGTAATGTGGTTATTTGGGAAAACGAACCGTTAGGTTTTGATTAACTTACGCAAATTACAAAAGAGGCCTAACGTCGATAAAATGTCGACATTAGGCCTTACAAATCAATGCGGTTGTGAATGCTATTCAAATCATTGATGAAATTTTCAATTCTATGTCATCGTCCTATTTTTTAGGCGGCTTTCAACAGGCATAATTGTTAATTATTTTTGTGCCTCAACAACCTTTCCATTACAATCCCAGCCATTAAAAAATAGCGCCGCTTTTTGGCGTGTTATCGTTAAGAGTTAGACCACATGAATTCAAATAGAATCTCCATTGCACCCATGCTCGATTGGACGGGTTTCGTCTGTTTTTGAGGTTTTATTTATATTGGGCGTACTATTGCTTTTTTTTAAAATGTAAAGCGTACTTTGTCTTATCTTTGAGTTGCCTTGAGTCGATTTGAATTGCTTTTTTATGTTGACTTAAAATTTAAAAACGTTATATTAGAAAAATAACACCCGTGGCCACGCTTAGCTTGTTCGTAACAGCTATGCCCAACCCACGGGTTTTTTTATATTTGGAATTTACTATATGGATCTTAGTGTTGCAGTTTTAGTTGACGGCTCTTTTTATTTAAATCGGTTACAATTTTTCAAGCGAAAATATTACGCTTCATCCCCTGAGCTAACTCATTTAGAAATTATACAAGTATTAAATAAAGTTATTCGGAAGCACCTGAAAGGTAATAATAATGATGACCATTATCAATATCTCTATCGTGTCTTTTATTACGATGCTCCGCCGTTAGATATTAAAGCTCATTATCCAATTGTTGAGCAAGGTGAAACTAATAAACGGGCAATTGATTTTGCTAAGAAAGAATCAACCATTCAGCGAAAACTGATATTAGAAGAGCTAAAGAAACAGCGTAAATTTGCTTTACGTCTAGGGCATATCAAGCACGATAAACAATGGAAACTTGCTGACCACGCACTTAATAAGCTGATAAAAAAAGAAATAGAATTTGACCAACTAACAAATGATGATTTTTATTATAGTGCAAGGCAAAAAGGCGTAGATATAAAGCTGGGTATTGATATATCAACTTTATCCCAAAATAAATTAGTAGACAAAATCATACTTATTGCCGGTGATAGTGATTTTGTGCCAGCGGCAAAGCTTGCAAGAGTGAGTGGAATAGATTTTGTTCTTGATGCTTTAAGAAATAACATCGATCCGTCACTTCATGAACACATCGATGGATTAATATCTTATGATCTTGTTGCCATATTAAAAGAAGTGTTACATAAAGAACCAGATAATGAGCCTGCATGGTGGGAAACAGGAAGTAATCCCCAACGATCAAAAACGCGCCGAAAGACTCGTCACAAAATGCGCCGAAAGTAGACATAAAAAAAGCGCCCAGCAGGGTAATGCCGATCAGTTAAGAAATAAAATGATCGGTTGACCGAACCGCCTGAGGCGTCAGAATCCAGTACTAACATATCGTTAGTACTGGATTTTTTTATGGAACTCTCTGAAGCTTTAGCTCGCACATCAATTAATCGTCTTACAGAATTTGATAACCTAGGTCAGCTTCTTTGCCCTGACCTCGTGC
>CAJXRU010000086.1 GCA_913060565.1 uncultured Gammaproteobacteria bacterium
GTCAGATGTGTATAAGAGACAGAAAGAGCAACCAGCAAGCGATAGATATCTTATCTAATGCGGCAAAACGCATTGGATTTAAAGACGTCGAGTTTCAATATGAACCTGTTGCCGCAGGATTCGAGTTTGAAGCTACACTAATTAAAGAAACCCGTGTTCTCGTCGTTGATATCGGTGGTGGTACATCAGACATTTCTATGTTGTTAATGGGACCAGAGTTTACCAAACTCGATAATCGTAATGCACAGCTGCTAGCACACAGCGGGCAGCGTATCGGCGGTAACGATCTAGACATTCAACTATGTATGCGCGGTTTAATGCCAGCACTTGGCTTAGACAGTTTAGCGGCGACGGGCAAGCCCATGCCAACAAGTTTCCATTGGCAAGCAGCCTCTATTAACAATATTAACGATCAAACTGACTTTTACAGCGACAAAAACGAGCGCGCCCTCAAGCAGTTAATCAAAGATGCTGGAGAGCCACACCTTATTGAACGTTTATTGAAAGTTCAGCAAGAGCGCTTAAGTTATCAGCTAGTAAATAGTGCAGAGCGTGCAAAAATAGCCTTAACCAATAGTAATGATATCAATGTGCCACTGGATTATTTAAGCGATGCTTTAACTAGCCCAGTAAACCGCGAGACATTGTTCAAAGCCAATGCACGTCATTTAGAGAACATCGGTAAGCTCATCGACAATACGATTGTCGACGCTAACTGCCAACCAGATGTCGTTTTCGTTACCGGTGGCAGTGCACAATCACCAGTATTACAGGATTATTTAAATACTTATTTTAAGGATCACCCAGTGGAATTAGTCACCGGCGATCATTTTGGTAGTGTTACTGCGGGACTAGCACGTTGGGCGGGAAATATCTTTAAGTAAGCTTATAAGAGATAAGTAATGATGTGCTATTAATCCATGAACTCGATTAATAGCACATCACTAAACGCCTCTAATAGCTTTCTAAAAGTTATAGCTAAAAGACACCCTAACCGTTCTAGGTTCGATAACGTGGTAATGAATATCTTCCTGAGGGCTAGTTTCACCGCTTAATTGCGATTCATACAAATAATCAATATCGTGGGCATCGCTGTTAAACAGATTCAGAATGTCGGCTTTAACGCTCCATTCATGTGTTTTATAACCAATGCGGAAATTACTTACGAGACTTGAGTCAGACTTCACACTGCCATCTTCAACTAATGGGCGTTTGCCAAAGTATCGAGCGCGCAGTGTACTAAACCAGCCTGATTGCCCTTGGTAACTCAAACCAGTTTGTACCACATGCTTTAATGCACCAGGAATTTCATTACCATCTAGTGAGAAGTCACTAAATTCAGAATCGGTGTAAGCGTACTCGATATCTAACGTCCATTGCGGATTTAGGCGATAATAGCCTGTTAGTTCAACACCGTAGCGCTCAGACTCACGACTTGTTTCTGTATTGCCCGCATCACCGACAAATAGTAATTCTTCGTCTAATGACAATGACCACAAGGCAATCGATGTATTGAAGCGTTCACTCCAAAAACCTCGCAAGCCAATTTCATAACCTAATGAATCAACTAATGGATCTACTTTATCGGCGTGTTCACCGGAGATAGGATCGACATTAATCGTGGTACCACGGGCATCGTTAGAATGAAAACCCTGACCGATTGACGCGTAGGTTTCCCATTCATCGTTTAGCGTATAAATCACACTCGCTTTTGCAGATACTTTATCATCATTGGCACTACCACCATTTGGCGTCAAGGTAACACCATGTTTATTGAAATCGACTAATGAACGCACATCAAAATCATAGCGATCGTAACGTAAACCAAAAACGGTTCTTAGTTCATCACTAAGTGCTAGCTGATTTTCCCAATAGATACCGACACTTGATTGCTCCACAGCGTCAGATTTGACTGTGCCCGTGCGAACGCGTGCGGTAGATGAGTGAAGACCAACTTCGTCAATATCATCAACGCGTACTTGCGCGCCAAACAAGTTAGTCATTGGCATGCCATTAAGCTCAGTAAATTGCTGATAGCTCGCTTGACCACCGTAGATCATACGATCGTCAACTTGTTCAAATTGATCGCCATTAACAGGATCGTCGAGGAAATAGGTAAAGTTTGACCACAACTGCATGTCATAACTAATTACATAAGCTGATGCCGTCCACGCTTCGTTTTGCCACTGGGCATTGAAACTATAACGACTTGATTCACCGCCAACGGTTTTATCAATTGACCCTAACTCATCTATAAGTCCCGATTTCACGGCCCGCTGTGGAATTTGATCTGCACTGTTCCAGCTATTGTCATATCCCATAAATGATAGCGTTAGTTGACCGTCCGCTACTTTTTGGCTGTGCTTTACAATCAGATTCGTTTTCGACAAGTCTTCATCGACATCGGTCCATGGGCCGTCATATTTGTTGCCTTCAAAAACAACAAACCACTCACCTGATTCAGTGGTAATGCTATCAAGGGCAACTAAACGCTGGTAATTATCTTCACCTAAACTTAGCGATACTAGTCCGTGATCTACTTTATTCATCGTGCTCATATGGGCACTACCAGCACCGCTGAAATCTCCAACTTGAGCGTAATAAGCGCCTTTTTTATAGCTAACACCAGCAATAGCTTCAGGAATAATAAAATTAAGATCGGTATAGCCTTGGCCATGACCATGAGTGCGGTTATTGATTGGCATGCCATCGATCATCGTTGAAAAGTCAGAGCCATGATCAAGGTTAAAACCACGTAAGAAATACTGATTCGCTTTACCCGTACCACTGTGCTGACTCACGACCATGCCAGGCACTAGCTCTAACACTTCGCCTGTTCTCAACATTGGGCGGATCTCAATTTCAGCTTGGCCAACATAGCCTTGAGATGCTGAAATAGCCTCGCCCACTAGATTAACCTCACGGCCAACAACAGAAATACGTTCATGGTTATTCCCATGAGCGAACGCTTCACCACTTAGCGCTAATAATACGCTACCGATGACAAGGCTATAGGATAGCTTTTTAACAGACATATTTTTACAATCTAACAAAAAATAAATAATGATATATTGTAACACTGAAAAAAAACTGAACTAGTTATTATTAAGCGCTGTTACACTTAAATACAATATTCAACATTTTGTTAACTTACAATGACTTCCATCGTCAAATCTTAGAGGATAATTCGATGAATAAATATAGCGGTTTGACATTACTCTTACTCATTGGCAGCCTACTTTTTGACGCTCACGCCAATCAAAACAAGCCGCATAATAAAGTCATCATTAAGCACTATACGGTGACTGCAAAATCTCAAGATGACCAGCGAGACACTTACTATCTCGAATTGCTTCGATTAGTTTTAGAAAAAACAAAACCAGAGTTTGGAGATTATCAATTAGAGCCAATAGCTTTTGCTATGAATCAACAACGTGCTTTGATGCACCTAGGCAAAGGAAGTATTGATGTCGTATGGTCCATGACATCTCAGGAGAGAGAGTCTCTCAAACATTCATCTCCCATTTATATTCCACTTATCAAAGGATTATTAGGTTATCGAATATTTATTATCCGAAAAGGTGAGCAAAATAGATTTTCAAAAATTAACACTATAGAAGAGTTGAAAAAGAAAGTAGCGGGCCAAGGGAATGATTGGCCTGATTACTATATTCTTAAACAAAATGATTTACCCGTAGTGAGTAGTTCATATTACAGTGCATTATTTGAAATGTTGGAGATTGGTCGTTTTGACTATTTTCCGCGCGGTGTTATGGAACCATGGACCGAACTCACAGCTCAATCATCTGAGAAATTCGAAATAGAACGAGAGTTGATGCTTCATTACCCAACAGCGATGTATTTTTTTGTTGCTAACAATAATCCCATGCTAAAAAAACGAATCACGAAAGGATTAAATATGGCGATAGAAGATGGTTCATTTGAAAAGTTGCTATGCTCACACCCCTATTTAAATCCAGTATTTAACTTAGCAAATATGGATAAGAGACGCGTGTTTGAATTAGAAAATAATCTTTCCGATAAAACACGCGCCCTATTCTTAAATAAAAAGTTATGGTTTGATTTTACTTCTGCTCCAACAAAACAGTCGAGTAAGGGCTGTCAATAACCACTTTATTGCTGTTTACTTTGACGGATTGTTTAGAGTAAGCGTCAAACAACTTCTGGCCATCTTTAAATACTTTACCAACCACAATGGTTTTCTTACCTGTTGGCGCATCAAGAGCAACGACCACTTTATCGTTACTTGCTTTATCAACGCGGCTAAAAACATATGGCTTAGCACTTAACTCTTGATGTTCTCCAACACCAATAGCCATGTGATCACGTCTAAATTGCCCGACTTTTTGCCAGTGTGTCAAAACAGCACTTGTCTTTGGCTTGTTAAGCTCTTGCCAATTCATGAAAGAGCGCCATGTTGCATCACCTAGTGCATCTTTAATCGTCAGGTTACGAGCGGTTTCATCGCCGTAGTAAATTTGTGCCATACCAGGTGCAAGTAGCAATTTATTGGCAGCATCAAATGAATGCTCACGCGCTTGATCAAATGGATGTTCATCATCATGAGAAACCAAATAATTCATCACGCCAACGCCACTGAGTTCACCACTATTTAAGGATTTAGCGTAAACGTTAAACATTTCTTTGATATCGCCTTTCGCGTGCTGCGCAAAGCCCATGTTAATCAAGCTATCGAAACCATAGTTAAAATAATCAACTTGTTTGTCGCCAAAATCATATAGGCGTGTACCTTTAGGTGTTTGACCATGACCATCCACACCAAAATTCATCACTTCACCCACCATAAAGAAATCTTTAGTAGTTGGCAGCACATTAGGGTTCTTTTGTTGCCACTCTTTAAGTGCCAATACCGACTCGTCTTTTAATACTTGCCAGATTTCTTCTTCAGCATGTTTAGCCGTATCAACACGGAAACCATCAAGACCATGATCACGTACCCAGTCAGTGAGCCATTTTACAATGTAGTTTTTCGGAGCGCGAGGTAATTTAGTGCGCTCAAAAAACGCATCTAATTCAGCTAGCTCTTCTTTTACACGTCCTTCTTGTTGCCATTTTTTTAATAAAAATGGTGGCAGCGCGACGGCATCGTCCGACTCAGTTTTGATATCGCTTAGGCTTGTCGCTAAATTACACTTCACGACCTGTTCATAGTTTTTCCACTGACACAGCGGATCAATACGCACCCATTCATCTGGCCATTGCACATCAATATTGGTTTTTGGCCCTGTGTGATTTAAAACCACGTCAGCCAGTACACGTATGCCTTTAGCATGAGCCGCATTAATCATTGCCTTCATATCGGCTTCTGTTCCCCAGTTTGGGTCAACAGCAGTCCAATCTTTGATCCAATAGCCGTGAAACGGGTAACTACGCCCCCAATCTTCATCCCAATAACCATGCACTTGTTCATTAAGCGGTGTCATCCAAAGAACATTGACACCCAACTTATTAAAATAGCCTTCGTTAATTTTCTGGGTAATACCTTTTAAATCGCCTCCCATAAAGTTACGCAGCATCGCAGCATCGTTTTTACGGCCATAATTGACATCATTACTTTTGTCACCGTTTGCAAAACGATCCGTCATCATGAAATAGACAGTGGCATTATTCCAATAAGGATCAATAGGTTTAGTTACTTTGTCTGCTGCCATTGCTTGGCTAGTGACAACACAAGCCAGAGCAGGTAGCAATAATTTATGAATTGATTTTAAGATCATTATCTCTCTCCGAAGATTTGTTTTTAACGCGCAACAACGTGCGTCCAGGAACTTCTATGAATCGAAAGCTCAACGCAGCACTACCAAAGGTTAGCGCTAAAAAGCTCACACAATAGATAGTCGTTTGCAGTGGTGTAAATTGAGTAATATTAAGATAACGTGCTAGCTCTGGCATAAGAAACCAAAACAACATGAAACACACGCCATGCATCATATAAATTGAGTAGGATATTTTACCGAGGTATTGCAGTGTTTTCCCCATTAGCAATGAGTGTGCTACCGATTTATTATAAATTGCACTAAGAATTAGCAGGCAAAATAGTGGAATAACCAATAAATCATTGAATCGCCAATGTAGCACAGCAATAATCGCCACTGTTACAGTTAGGATAACAACATTACTGCCAAGCCATTGTTTGGCAACACTTCGCTGGTAAAAGACATACAGGCAAGTACCAATCGTAAACTCGAACAAACAACGAAAAATACCGCGATCGTAAGTAATATCAAGATTTTGATTAGCCGAGCTATAAACTAATAACGTTAACGCTGCCATGTTGATGATTGCAATTAACCCAGTACGAATCGGATGCTTGGCGTTAACCGCAAAAAACAACCCAATGGCAGCGATATAAACCCACCATTCTGCGCCAATTGACCATGCAACAATATTCCACGACAAGGTGTCGTGAACCCCCACTGCATTAAGCATCAACACATTGCTTAAAAATGCTTGCTCATCAAAATAGTTAACCCAACTGCCATCCATCACCTGAGGCAATAGATGGCTAGTTGCCATCGCAAATACAGCCAGTAGCAATAACGTAAATAAATGCAGGGGATAAATTCGAAAGAATCGGGCGACTAAATAACGTTTAACGGTCGACAAAGAAAGTGATTGCTCAAGTCGAGAACCGTACACATGCATTAACACGAAACCACTCAGCACAAAGAAAAAATCAACCCACAGATATCCTTGGGTCAATAATCCAGAATATTCTCTGGGCAGTAAGGTGCCTAACTCGCGATAATAAATAATGACATCGATGTGAAACAGCATCACCCAAATAGCGGCAATGCCGCGTAATGCGGTGAGTGTCGAAAAATATCCTTGGCTCGATGTTGGCGTTGAAATAGTACCGACGTTAAGTTTAGTCACAAGTTAATCCAATCGATTTAACAATTGGTTTCATTATTAATGAATCAACCACACGGCGCTAGAGCGCTGCATACGTATTCAAGGTTTTTTACGGCGTTTGGCAACATCTTGTGACAACTTATGGCGTCGTGGCACTTTAGATTTCTGCTGTTGGCTCGATTTAATTAATGAAAAGATGAACCAAACAATCAGTCCCAGAAAAATAGCGCCAATCAGCCATCCTGCAATATCGCAAAATAATGGATAGCGACAGCCAATACCTGCTTTAAACTCCATTACAGCGCATTGTGCTCTGACTGATGAAACCAAAGCTCAACTTCATCGGTATCAACCTCAAAAGAAGCTGAATGCTCTACCTGTGCAGGTACGTGATACCACTGACCAACACCAATTCGGGTTGTTTCACCATTCATGGTAAGTATCAGTTCACCACGGGTAATAACCCCGTGATTATCGGTATCGTGGGTATGTGGTTCAATCGAGGTGCCGGCAGGATAAGATGCAAATAATACGTCACTATTGTCGGCCTTGAGTTTATAAGCGTCAAAACGCCCGTCATATAATTCGAGCGTTTTGATTTTATCGGGGTATAGTCCTGCCATGAATCGTCCTTTTAGCGTGTATTTTTCATACACGCTATCATTAAATCAGATCCGATGCAGCGAGTTTATGTATTCCCAGTAGCAGTATTACCAGCAATAAATTTGTTTTCAACAACACGGTCTAAAGTAAACTTACCACCACTAAAGATAACAACTTGTGCTAATAAAGTGCCCCACAACACATGTTCGATATAGGCCGCAGCAGCAATGTCTTCAAGGCTAATAACTGCAACAATGTTTACGAAAAACAACCCTAATGCTGCAAAACGACTCGCCAATCCACTCATTAATAACAAGGGTAAAATTAACTCTGCTGCAGTGCCTAAGTACGCAGCTAGCTCGTACGGTAATAATGGCACTGCATATTCTTCTTCAAACAAGAACAGCGTGCTGTCCCAATCATTTAACTTCGTTAAACCCGATGAAAAAAACGCCCAGCCGACGTAAAACCTTGCACCTAATAAAGCAACAGGCTCTAACATGCTAACTTTACACGCTATGCTTCGATATAAATGGCTTAATGATAATAAAAGTTGCTTCATAATATTCTCTCTTACGATCGCGTTGCGAGTCGTACTATAAGGTTGTTTTCAATGGCTTTAATCAACCACTGTTCAAATGAAAAATCAGGAAAATCGCTCATCTTATCTAGCGTCTCTCCTAAGGATTTGTTGGCAAGCAGCGCTTGCATAAATATAGCCTCATCGCTCGATATGGAACAAACACGCGGCTGATACTCAGGGCGAAAAACCATGACTGCACTTGCGACAGATTCATCGCTCAGCTGCGCTTGTACGCGGCTCAATGCATCTTCACGCATTCCATCATTTTCATGATGGTGCGCATCAAAAATATCCACCAGCGGAAATTCACTCGTCATGATCACCACGTTAGGGTTTATCACCACAGTTAGTTGACTTGGTTCGACATCAGCAAGCTGTTGCAACGACGCGCTATCGAGCGTGGTATCAATCCCATGTAAGGCTTGATGAACAGCCCAGTCTAATGCGGCACAATCAGCTAAGTAGGCATAATCATCACTCAATTCATGTTGCGAAATAAATGCTGAAAATACTGCGCCCCATTGTCCCCAATCACCTTGCGATGGTGGTGAGAAACGTAAAAAATCAGCAACTAATTGCTCGCTATCATTTGAATCTAGTAATTCAAAAATGGTTGGAAAACTTATCGCAAGTGCTCGCTGGGCATTAGCCAATAAATTACGGCGATAAATCGCAATACCTTGCGCTGAGAACTCGCCTACGTCTTCTCCCCGAATAGCTGCAAATAAGCGTTGTTGTTCATTCATGAATCACCTCGCAATTCATCCTGAGATAACAAACTCTGCTGCGCAATAACTCGTGCTTTCTCAGCTTCCTCAACTAATACCGACCAATCAGGTAAATTATTGTCCCACTCAATGAGTGTTGCAATTGCACCAAAACGTTTGATAGCTTGTTCGTAGCCACGCCATACGTCATCAGTGACAGGACAAGCATGATCATCAATCACTAAACCACTCTCTGGAATGGTCGCTCCCGCTAAATGAATCTGAGCAACACTGCCAACAGGCAATACATTGATGTAATCTTCAACTGACTTGGCAATATTACCTTGTTCGAAGTTAAGACTATTAACGGCAATATTATTAATATCGAGCAATATTTTGGCATCTGTTTGCAAAGCGACTTGCGCTAAGAATTCAGCCTCTGACAAGTAGCTTTCATCAAACTGCACATAAGCCGAGACATTTTCGATAACAAGATGGCGCCCTAAATAATTTTGAACACTATCTATTTGTTCACAAATCACCTTTAAGTTTTGCCGAGTGTGAGCAATTGGCAACAAGTCACCACTATGAATTAGCTGGCCTTGCTGTTGTCCCCACGTAAAACACGCGTGCTCAGACATCAAAAAAGGATCTATATCATCCGTTAGGCGCTTTAAACGCTGCAAGTAATCGACCGGGATATTATGGTGAGAGCCAAGCCCCATCGACGTCGAATGCAAACTAACCGGATAGTTTTCTCGCACTTGGCGTAGCACTGACAATGCTGCACCACCGCTAGAAAAGAAATTTTCAGAATGAACTTCAACAAAGTCCACTGCTTTTTCTGAGGTTAAGATGTCGGTAAAGTGCGGATGACGCAGGCCAACACCAACCAACACATCGTTATTGCGCTTTACCGACATAAACTGCTCCTAACCGTTTTTCGCTTTATAAAGCTTTTTGGCTTCTTTCTTAGACAAACCACCTAGTGTAGAACACGTACCCTTCTTCACTAATTTCCATTCGCCTTTATCGTTATCAACGTTTGACTGACCTGCACAAGAGTGTGTTCCAGCGAGATTAGCACAGTCATTTTGACCAGCTTTTGCTACGCCGTAGCACTTTTCTTTTTTGCTACCAGCTTCTGCTGGCGCTACAACACCTGTTGCGATCACGGCAGCTAGTGCTGCACTTGCTAATAATTTATTGCTCATTGTCTTTTCCTCTTAAGTTTGTTGATCTAACCACTGCATTAATTGCTGTGGCGGTAGTGCACCTACTTTCTGACCAACAATTTGATCATCTTTAACTAACATCAACGTCGGTACACTTCGAATGCCATACTCTGCCGCATGTTGTGGTGAGTTATCGACATCTAATTTAATCGTTTTAAAACGCTCATTCATCATGCTCGCGACACCAGAGACTACAGGCGCCATCGACTTACATGGTCCACACCATGACGCGCTAAAGAACAATAATGAGTAACCATCTTTCGATACAAAATCGTTAAGGTTTTCAGCTGATGTTAGTTGTTTCATAAATCAATCTCTTTATCTAAGGGCTAATTATTACTCGTAAACTTTATCGATTTGCTCAGCAGTTAAACCTTTAATATCAGTCCAGTTGCCTTGTGCTGTTTCGATGTAACCAGGAATGTCAGTGTTCCATTTCTTTTGCACTGCTTTGTTTAAGTTTAAGTACAATTTATCACCACGGATGTGCCATGCAGTTGGATCAGTGTCTAATTTCTTGTTTAACGCCACGCCCATTGCACAGTAGCCGCCGTATTGTGGTGCAAACTTAGCTGGCTCTGCTTTAAACATGTCGCGGTTAGATGCACTTGAGAAGTGGTAAACAGCGCCGTTGTACGCCGCTGTAAATTTGTCAGAACCTTTAGTTGGTGCACCTTTAGTGAAATAAGATACTGCGTCGTATCCTTTGATCGCTAGGTCATTTGCGTTAGCGTTAACTTCAATATTTGCCGCAAAGCTCATGCTGCTTGCTAGTAGTGCCGTTGAGGCTAAAGTCGCTTTGAATAAAGTTTTAAGTTTCATTTTGTTGCTCCAAATAATTAATGTTATGTAATTTGATAATTAAGTAAGGTTGTTTCCCTTGGTTGATAATATAGGCCTTTCAATTCCCCGAAAGGGATGACATAGTCCTAACTTTGAACCCAATCGTCCAAAACCGATTAAAATGAGGTAAAAATGGATCAGTTATCAGTCATTCTTCAGCGCTTTTCGATGAATACCGATGTATTTTTCACAGGCAATTTATGCGGCATCACCAGTTTTAACCGAGAGCCCAATCAAGGACACCTTCATTTATTACGTAGTGGTGAGCTCACCATTATCGATGAACAAGGCTCCTCGCAAGTTATTAATCAGCCGACAGTACTGTTCTTTCCTACCCCGCATGCTCACCGCATTATTGGTAGTGAAGAGAACCCTCCACAATTAGTGTGCGCCAACATTGTGTACAACGAGACAACATCTAACCCCATTGCTGACGCATTGCCACCGTTACTGTGCTTCAATTTAAATGAATGTGAAAAGATGAATCGAACCGCTAATTGGTTATTCGACGAAGCCTTCGACGAGAAATGTGGCAAGCAGCCAATGATTAACTCATTGACGGATATTTTTATTATTCATGTGCTACGACATGTCATGAACAAGAACATCATGAATCATGGTTTATTAGCAGGGCTTGCGCATTCTCAAGTATCCAAAGTGCTACTGGCTATTCACGAAACGCCGGCTCACGCATGGGGTTTAGAAGAAATGGCAGAGTTAGCATTAATGTCGCGCTCTAAATTTGCCGACTTATTTAAAAAAGTTGTTGGACAAAGCCCTGGTGATTACTTAATTGATTGGCGCATTACAGTCGCTAAAACATTGCTCTTGCAAAGTAAGCCCGTTGCGCTGGTAGCCAATGCTGTTGGCTATGAAAATGGCTCAGCCCTAGCGCGAGTGTTTAGAAAAAAACTCGGCATGTCACCAAAAGAATGGTTAGAAAAACACTAAGGGAACAATAATGACCTCAAGATTAAAACAACATTTTCCAACCGTTGGCAATATTGCTATGGGCTGCATGGGTTTTGGCGGCGATTGGAGTAACGACCATTATAATGTCCAAGATAGCGCGACGGTAGAACGTGCTATAGATACTTGCTTAAATCATGGTATTAATTTATTTGATCATGCCGATATTTATAAACACGGTCGTGCCGAACAAATCTTTGGTGACGTGTTGAAAGCGAGTCCTCATTTACGTGAGAAAATGATTATTCAAACTAAATGCGGTATTCGATTTGCCGATGAACAAGTCCCCGGTCGATATGACTTCTCGCATTCGTGGATCACCCACAGTGTTGAGCAATCCCTAGCAGGATTAAACACCGAACAGATCGATATTCTATTGTTACACCGTCCAGATCCTTTGATGGAGGTCGATGAAGTCGCACGCGCCTTTGATGATCTAAAACAAAGTGGAAAAATTAAATGCTTTGGCGTGTCGAATATGCATCCTTATCAAATTGACTATCTTCAACGCTATGTCAATGTTCCTATTATCATTAACCAACTCGAAATGAGCCTTGCCAACAATGACTGGGTAAATGAAGGCTTTAACGCTGGAATAAGCAATGAACGCAGTCATTTTTCCCCTGCAACCATTGAACACTCACAACTTAACGACATTCAACTGCAAGCGTGGGGCTGTCTTGCACAAGGAAAGTTCACTGGTAATGGCGACCAGACAACATCTCATACCAGCAATCTCGTTATCAAATTGGCTAATGAATATAACGTAAGCCCTGAGGCCATAGTCATTGCATGGCTGATGCGTCATCCTGCTAAAATCCAACCAGTGTTAGGCACAACGAATGCTGAGCGCATTAAGGCTTGCGCGCAATCCAACGAAATATCACTAAGTCGTGAGCATTGGTATCAACTACTTGTTAGCGCACGTGGCCAAGCCCTCCCCTAAGCACTGTCACAAATAAGTCTCGCATCTGTCATAAAATTGTGACTACAATATAATTGTTAATGCCATAGCATAAAGAGAGATGCGTGATATCCCAATTTGCTAGCGTCAAATATTACCTGTTTTCAATTCCTTATCGCGGTAAGGCATTAGCAACTCTGTCACTTCAAAATATCGTTATTACTACCTTATCTTTGCCTTTTCCAAAGGCTGAATCTTTAAATCGACTGACAACAGACAGCGGTGTTGTTGCGTTATCTGTCTTAGTTTCAACGAGGTTTAATTTATGAATAGTCATTGTGATAATAAAAATCCCCGCGTATTAGATACCTCAGCTTTAGTGCACGATCCTAAAAGCTTGATGGCTTACGAGCAAGACATCTATATTTGTTTAACCGTGTTAGAAGAACTCGATAATTTAAAAGAGCGTCGAGATCGTAGCGTCAGTGCTGACGCCCGTGTCGTTATTCGCATGCTAGATGACATTATCAATGGTCATAGCGCAGAAGACATGGAAGCCGGAATAGAATTACCTTGTAATGAAAGCGCCACTCGCGGTCGTCTTTATATTGGTATTGATACTCAGCTAGATTTAGCCAAAGAGTTAAAAAATGGCATTGGCTCCAACGCAGATAATCACATTATCAATTACGCCTTACACCTACAAAAACAACTAGGACATTCAGTCACTATCGTTTCCCGTGACATTAACATGCGTTTGAAAGCTCGTACCATTGGCGTTGCTTCTGAAGATGTAAAAATTGAGCACGACATAAGTGATGCCGATATGCTCTACACTGGGGTGCAAGCATTTAAAGGTGATTTCTTTAATGCGCTTAATGAAAACTCCAAGCTCAAAGTCAATCACAATATTTACAAGCTCGACCGTCATCTCTTTAACGACAGCGCCCAACCCAACATGTATTGGTATGACGCACAAGGCCATGTCGGCCGAATTTTAGAAATAAGTGACACCTCGATAGTCACCAAACTATTCCTCAAACGCCAAGATAAGGTCTGGGGAATAGCACCAAAGAATTTACGCCAAGAAGTCGCACTGCGCCAGATGACCGACGACTCATTTGATCTCAATATCATTCTTGGCCCTGCTGGCTCTGGTAAAACCTTCCTCGCCGTAGCGGCGGCGCTACATCAAGTACTGGAAACTAAACAGTACAAAAAAATCGTCGTCGTCCGCAGTCGTGACTTTATGGATGATGAACCTGGCTACCTACCCGGCGATCTCAAAGAAAAGTCCTTACCGTTACTCGCAGGCATTACCGATGCGCTAGTCTCCATGCACAGTAATACTGAAGACGAGCGTCAAACATCAGCAACGGTAGAACACATTGTTGAACGCGCCAATATCGAATTTACCTCAATGGCCTATTTCCGCGGCAGATCTTTAGATGATGCGGTACTTATTATTGACGAAGCACAGAACATGACCCGCGCCCAAATGAAAGGCATGTTATCGCGCGGCGGACGCAATTGTCGCACTATCGTCTTAGGCAACTTGGCACAAATTGATGACAGATTCGTCACCCCTGCCAGCTCAGGAGTCAGTGCGGCAGTAAACATCTATCGTCATTACAACAGAGGCTCAGTGTTGATATTTGATGAAGTGGAACGCAGTAGTTTAGCGCAATTTACTGAGCAACATTTCTAGCTTAATCGTCACTAGGGTTCCTCAGACCAGTGGGATATTTCAAGCCATGCGATTGACGCAACCTCAACCGTCATGGCAAGATTTAATCTGATCTGCTGATAATGGCACACCAATCGTGAGGTTGGGTCGCAAAGCTTCCGGTCTTACAAAAGACAGCGGGGTTACCTAAAAGCGTAATTTAGGATCATGCCATATTAGCGTTGTAGCAATATTAACTTGTGAGAACGCCATGTCACTCAAAGCTCATTTTCAAACTATTTCTATTGGTGTATTAACTTGCCTGCTGGTTGCTTGTGGGGGCGGTGGCAGTGAAACTCCCGAGCCAGAACCAACACCTACGCCAATAACTGACGGCGGGTCGAGCCAACCTAATACCGATACGCCAGCTGCGGATATTATCTATCAAGATCCTAAACAGGTTGCACGTTTTTTAACACAAGCGACCTTTGGCCCAACATCAACCACAATTGATGAACTCACTAATCAAAGTTTGTCGACTTGGTATCAACAACAACTTACTTTTAAACCGAATTATTTACTTCCTGTTCTTAACGAAATGACGGCATTATCAACCTCAGAGGACGCAATAACTTTATTAGAACTAGAGGCAACTACGGTCGGTTTTTGGCGACACGCCATCACAGGTGAAGATCAATTACGACAACGCATCGCATTTGCACTCTCTCAAATTTTGGTCGTCTCTAATGGCGGCGGCGAGATTTTAACTGACGTGCCAAGTGCCGTTGCTTATTATCAGGATTTATTGATTAAACATGCTTTTGGTAACTATCGTGATCTACTCGAAGATGTTACCTACTCGCCAGCCATGGGGCAGTATTTAACATATCGCGGCAGTAAAAAAGGAAATCCAGAAACTGGTCGTATGCCAGATGAAAATTACGCGCGAGAGTTACTACAGCTATTTACCTTGGGTGTTGTTGAGCTCAACCTTGACGGCACACCAAAGCTCGATGGTAACCAACAGCAAATAGAAACCTATTCCAATGTTGATATTACTGGCTTAGCACGAGTATTCACGGGGCTAAATCTTGATAACGTTCTTAATGAACAATCTCGTTCCGTTGCATTTTCAGCGCCGATGAAAATCTACAATCGTTCTCATTCATCACTTGAAAAGCGTTTTCTAAATAGCGCTATCGCTGCCGATACAAGTGCGGCTAACAGCATAGATCAAGCATTGGACATTATCTTTGCTCATCCCAATGTTGCGCCATTCGTTGGTAGTCAGCTCATTCAACGATTGGTAACAAGTAATCCTTCATCCGCTTACGTTTCTCGTGTCAGTACCGCATTTGAGTCAGGCGTCTTTACACTCCCCAATGGCGACAAGATTGGAGAAAGTCGTCGAGGCGATTTAAGTGCAACGATTGCCGCTGTTTTATTTGATGAAGAAGCAAGAAATAGTCAAGGAGATAATGACGGTAAAGTGCGTGAGCCAATTATCCGTTTTACCCATTGGGCTAGAGCCTTTAATATCGCTTATGCGACCGCTGAGTTTCAGGAGTTACTATGGGACACTACAGGCCCGTCCACCTTAATGCAGCACCCTTATCGCGCTCCCTCAGTATTTAATTTCTATCGTCCTGGCTACACAGCACCGGGTTCATTAACGGGTGAACAAGGATTAAAAGCGCCTGAATTACAAATTGCTAATGCCAGCTCCGTCGCAGGTTATAGTAATTTTATGACTTACTTTGTATTTCTAGATCAAACCCAATTAGATATAAATGAAGTAAACCAATTCTTTGCTGATGAAGAAATTGATATTGATACAAGTCGAGCTCCTCAAAGCTTTGTCGCAGACTACCAACAAGAGATTTCGTTAGTTAACGATTCACAGGCGTTATTAAGCCATCTCGACTTGCTCTTAACTCATGGCACGCTATCTAGTGCAACTCGTCAGCATATTATTGGTGTTTTAGCACCGCTAGCAAAAGAAACAGAACAAGAAAAACGTTATCAGGTGCAACTCGCCATTGTGATGATAATGACTTCTCCTGATTATTTAATTCAACGGTAGGTGACTCGCAATGACAATTAATAGACGTGACTTCTTAAAAGCGACCTCAGCAACACTCACCTGCGCATCTTTGGGTGGCATGACGTCATTACTTACCAGCATGAAAAGCCATGCCGCAGAAAAAGGCGATTACAAAGCATTGGTTTGTCTTTTTCTCTATGGTGGCATGGATAATCACGACACAGTGATCCCTTATGACACGGCAAGCCATCAGCGTTGGGCTGAAATTAGAAGTGATATTATTGCCAATCAAACTACACCACGCACCCGAGAAAACTTACTACCATTAACGCCACTTAATGCGGCGCAGTTTGGCAATCGACAATTTGCACTTCCAAAAGAGTTTGAAAATATTCACCAATTATTTCAATCGGGAAACGCAGCTATTGTCGGTAACGTAGGTCCTTTAATCGAACCATTGACTGCAACACAATTTGAAAATGACACCGTTTCACTGCCATCAAGGCTGTTCTCTCACAATGATCAACAAGCTACCTGGATGTCTGGTACCACAGAAGGCGCTCAATACGGTTGGGCCGGACTATACTCAGATTCTTTAAACAGTGGGGATAACACCTTTGCCAATGTCACTACTTCAAACGGTGAGTTGCTATTAACGGGGAAAAATACAGCGCCTTATATTATTTCCGGTGGACGCGCATTAAGTCTAGATGTCATAGAAGAGGCCGATGATGCACTCAAGACACCACTAACTAATCACTTTAATACGGACTACTTTCAAGGTAGCAATATATTTGCGCAAGATATAAGAAATAAGATAAGTCAGTCTTTTAGCGCCAACACTCAATATAATCAGGCGACAGAAAATACATCCCCCCTTACGACAAGCTTTCCACGTTCACGTTTAGGGCGACAACTTGAAACTGTCGCCAAAACAATCGCAGCGCGAGATAACCTGAAGAGTAACCGACAGGTATTTACTATTGCGCTTGGTGGATTTGATACTCACTCTGATCAAGCGAGAAAAATCCCGAAATTACAAAATCAAATAGATCAAAGCGTCGCTGCATTTTATCAAGCCATGACAGAACTTGGTTTGCAAAATAGCGTTACTCTATTCACCGCTGCTGACTTTGGCCGTACGTTAGCCACGAATGGCGATGGTACGGATCATGGATGGGGTGCTCATCACTTTGTTATCGGTGGCGCTGTACAAGGCCAAAAAATTTATGGTGATATTCCAGTGTCAGAGTTAGGACATGAGTTAGATGCTGGAAGCGGTCGCCTGATCCCAACACAATCAGTCGATCAATATGCTGCGGCGTTAGGTCAGTGGTTCGGTGTAGAGCCAGATAAATTAGCAGAGATATTCCCTAATTTAAGTAGCTTAGGTGAACAACCAGCGATTTTTGGTTAACATAAAATTAAGTCATGGCCTCGGTGAACACTCATAGAGGCCATAAAAGTGAAAAAATTACTCAGAGTCTACTGATTTTTCCCCACGTACCGCAGGTTTTACCATCACTTCTATATAAAATGATTCAAGTTCAAGGCGCTCAGCTTCGTCGATGTGTTTGTTAATGGTAGAAATATGGATAGTCTCAGCTATCTCTTCAGTATGCCCAAACTTACAGTCAAAGTCCCAATAGTCAACGCCTTCAGGCAATTTCTTATTACGCTCTCGTTTGATGTATTTCTTTATATCGTATTTAATCGATTCGACAAGACGCGCTAAATTAATTTTAGGATGAGATAAAACGAAGGTTTTTTTCAAAGGAGTAACCGAATAATAGAATGAAGAAGATTCGTCATTATATAGGTAATGTTGCTGTAAATAACTAAGTAACATCAATTACACATCAAAGTTAAGGGAATCATTTCATTTTGCCGTCATTTCAAGACAAAAAAAAAGTCCACCAATGGCAACACTGATGGACTTTTATAATGACGAATTCAACGCTTATAACTTGCGTATATTATCCTCACTGTCTCGGTCTACAAGCTTAACGAACGGATCAACACCCGCAAATGTAGGCTCAGACTTAACGATTAATGTAATCTTATTCTCACCCGTTTTTAGCTCGTGTTTTTGCAAGTAAATAACTGAATTGTCGCCACTAAGATCTTCTGGATTTGCACTAAACAATCCAATATCTATTGCGTCACTAAATTCAATATCGGTTTCTTCACCCTTACCATCAGCACGCATCAGCTTCGCTTCAATCGTTAAAGTGATTTCAAACTCTCCTGAATCTAGCGGCTTTTTCTCAACGTCTGTTATTTTTAAATCGTAGAGCGTTATATGCTCGAACAAGCTATTTATGAAATCGACATCTTTGGACTCGGTATCTTGTTTTAAAAATGACACAAGATCGAGTGTTGTTGCGTAAGGTCGACTTTGGTATTTAAACTTATTTAAAAATGCTTTCAGACGCTCGTTTAGTGCTTCTTCACCAATACGATCACGCAATGCCATCATCACCACAGAACCTTTGCGGTAATGAATGTAGCTTTGTCCTTCACTGCGCATCAGCGGCATTTCTTCAATAGATTCTGACGCACGTCCAGCCAAATAACTATCAAGCTCGTATTTTAAGAACTTACGAAGCTTATGCTCTCCATACTCTTTTTCCATCACCATTAACGCTGAATACTGAGAGAGAGTTTCAGAAATAATGGCGCTTCCTTGCACATTGGCAGCACCAACTTGATGCCCCCACCATTGATGTGCCACTTCATGCGCTGTCACATAGTATGCTGGGTCAATATTGTCAGGATTTCGTAAGTCACTAATAAAGCCAATGCGCTCTGAATATGGCACCGTATTCGCGAAGCTTTGTGCAAATGAACGATAACCAGGGAACTCAATTATACGTAGCTGCTTATGTTGATATGGGCCAAAGTTCTCACTGAAATAATCGATAGAATCTTTCACTGAATCAATCATTCTATCAACATTCATCGGATGATTTTTGTGATAATAAATCTCGATATCAATGCCTTTGTATTGTTCTTTCTTAGCAACTAGTTTCGCCGACATAATCGAGTAAAAATTAACAATAGGGTTATCCATTTTATAATGGAAACGACGGCGGCCTTCTTCAACAGTTTCGCTTTGTAAATAGCCCGGTGCGATAGCAAATTGGTCTTCACTAGTCGTCACTATCTGTCTCTTATACACATCTGACGCTGCCGAC
>CAJXRU010000087.1 GCA_913060565.1 uncultured Gammaproteobacteria bacterium
AGATCTACACTATCCTCTTCGTCGGCAGCGTCAGATGTGTATAAGAGACAGATCTGAAACAAGCGCTTCGCCAGGACCGTTTACGACACAACCGATAATTGACACATCCATTGGTGTTACAACGTCTTCGAGGCGGTTTTCCAATTGATTAACGGTGTTAATCACATCGAATTCTTGGCGCGAACAACTTGGGCAAGCAATAAAGTTAATACCGCGACTACGAATTCGTAGCGATTTTAAGATATCAAACCCAACTTTAATTTCTTCTACGGGATCAGCCGCTAACGAAACACGCAACGTATCGCCAATGCCGTCATTTAATAACATGCCTAAACCAATGGCTGATTTTACAGCGCCAGCGCGAAATGCACCTGCTTCTGTAATACCCAAATGCAGTGGTTGTTCAATCTGTTTAGCTAACAAACGGTATGATTCAACCGCTAAGTGAACATCAGATGCTTTTACAGACACTTTAAATTGATCGAAGTTCAGACGATCAAGAATATCAACATGACGCATTGCTGACTCAAGTAATGCTTGCGCCGTCGGTTCGCCGTATTTTTCTTGAATATCACGTTCTAATGAACCGCCATTAACACCAATTCGAATAGGGATATTCATGTCACGAGCACAGTCAACTACAGAACGAATACGTTCTTCACGACCAATATTGCCGGGATTAATTCGCAAACAATCAGCCCCGTATTCAGCCACCTTAAGCGCGATACGATAGTCAAAGTGAATATCAGCAACCAACGGAATTGGCGATTGTTGTTTAATCACCTTGAACGCCTCTGCGTCATTCATTGTCGGCACCGAAACACGCACAATGTCTGCGCCTGCAGCCGCAATTCGATTGATTTGTGTGAGAGTAGCTTCGACATCACTGGTCAAGGTATTCGTCATTGATTGAACAGCAATAGGAGCGCCGTCACCAATGGGTACGTTGCCAACCATAATGCGTGTTGATTTTCGTCTGATGATAGGAGAAGGAGCATGCATAATTATTGTTCCAGCGGCAACGTGAATTTTGCCGTTTCATTTGAAATATAAGATGAGATATCAAGTGTTTGTTGTTGATAGGTAATTTCAACGCCTTGCGGCGCACCTAAAATAACTTCAAGCGGTGGTACACCCGAGACGTCGATTGATGTGCCGGCCTTTTTGATACCAATGGCTACTACAGCGTTGGTAGCGTCTGTTATTTTAACCCAACAATCTTGCGAAAAAGTAAATGTAGATTGAAGATTTTTTGTATCAACTTCCACCACTGTATTGGCGATTGGGGCAATAGGTAGTCTCGGTGAGGGTTCGTTAGCCACGGCAATAGACTCTTGCGTAATCGTTGGCATTTCTGACATTGATTGGCGCTGCTGCCACCACACGACGATTGCGATAGTAATTACAACGACAATCCCTCTCGTCACCCAATTCAGGTAATTATTGTGAGTATCGTTTTTAGAACGATTTGAAAAGGTTTGCATTGTTTTTAAGTCATCATCGCAATGATATTGCGCGCGGAATATTTTGACTAGCTCATCACAATCAAGTCCTAATAACACGGCATATGACTTAACATAGCCACGATAAAAAAGTGCATTTGATGATTCTGGGACGGAATCAGTCTCTAACTCATTAACCACCGCTTTAGATATGTATAGGTTTTTAGCGACGTCATCAATGCTTAGCCCAGCCAATTGACGGGCATTGAGTAATTGATTGCCTAAAGAAGGCGTTGTTTCACAATCGTTTTCAGTTGTTGAACTAGATGATTCTTGGGTATTACTCATTTAAAATTCTTTTGCTAAATAGGCTTTCGTGGCTGCAGAATTAGGGTATTTTTGAATTAATACTCGTGCTAATTGTTTAGCGATATCGACACTACCACGTTGTTTTTCAATTTGAATTGCTAACCACAAACTTTCAGATGTTTGACTATAAATCCTGCGATAGTTCCGTAATTGTTGCGCAGCATCATTTACTAACCCTAATTCAAGATTAGCTTTTGCTAAACCTAGAATAGAACGTGCACGAATCGATTCATAGCGCAACACCGCACTTAAATGTGATTTAGCGCGCTGCCATTTTTTATCACGTAATGCGCATAAACCTGCGTTTTCATAGCTATTGGCTGTTTGGGTATTAAGCGGTGATTTGATTGCTAAAACAAATTGTGTTTCAGCGTCATCATAACGGCGATTATCACACAAGAATGCACCGTAATTATTACGGGTATTAAAGTTATCAGGGAAGTCTTCAAGTGCCTGTAAGTAAGCTTTATCTGCAAGCGCAGTCTCACCTACAGTCTGATAGTAATAGGCATAGCTTGAATAAATGCCGTCGACAGAGTCATCGAGTTTTTCTGCGCGCTCTAAGTTAAGCTGTGCTTGTGCTGTATTACCGGTCTTTAAATATTCAAGTGCAAGTTTTAGTCGAGCAAGAGCCGCCTCTTTTTTATTGATAACGCGCTCTTGAACTACTTCATCAGACCCAGCTACAAACTCTTGCGTAACACAACCACTTACCCCAACCCAGCCTAACAAGGCGAGTAATGCTATTTGTTGGTGTTTTTTCATGTGGCGTTATTCCCTGCTCTGTCGATTTAAATTAGGATTTAGCGCACCATTGTGACGGAAATCTCATCACCTTGCATCTGCTTTTTCGCAGTTCGCTTCGTACGGTCAACGACATCACCCACTAACTGGCCACAAGCCGCGTCAATGTCATCGCCACGAGTTGTTCTTACCGTTACCGTGTAACCATATTCCATCAACACTTTATTGAAACGATCGATGCGTGAATTACTTGAACGGCCATATGGTGACCCTGGGTATGGGTTAAACGGTATTAAGTTAATTTTACACGGCGTGTCTTTAAGTAGCTTACCTAGCTCATGTGCTTGATCAGTTGAATCATTAACGTGATCTAGCATCACATATTCAATCGTCACTTTGCCGCGGTTCGCTTTAGATTTTTCGATGTAACGTGCAACACCCGCTAAAAAGTCTTTAATCGGGTATTTCTTGTTAACCGGCACGATTTCATCACGTAATTTATCATCCGGTGCATGTAATGAAATAGCTAAAGCAACATCAATTTGGTCACCAAGCATATCAAGCGCTGGCACAACCCCCGATGTTGATAACGTAACACGGCGTTTTGACAGTCCGTAGCCATTGTCATCAAGCATTAGTTTCATTGCTGGAACAACGTTTTTCAGATTAAGTAGCGGCTCACCCATCCCCATCATTACAACGTTGGTAATTGGACGTTCACCAGTATCACCTTTAACGCCAACAACTTGTGCAGCGCGCCAAACTTGACCGATGATTTCACCCACCGATAAGTTACGATTGAAACCCTGTTGAGCCGTTGAACAGAAGGTGCACTCTAATGCACAACCAACCTGAGATGACACACATAATGTTGCGCGGTCGCCATCAGGAATGTAAACAGTTTCTACTTCTTGGCCGCCTTCCAGCAACATAGACCATTTGATGGTGCCATCAGTAGAGCGCTGCTCAGTATTAACGACAGGTGCTTTAACTTCACTTAACCGTTTTAGCTTTTCACGCAACTTCTTATTGATGTTGTTCATCTCATCAAAATCAGTAATACCAAAGTGGTAAATCCATTTCATTAATTGATCGGCACGAAATGGTTTCTCACCAATCTCTTCAAAATAAGCACGTAATGCTGGGCGATCAAAATTCAATAAGTTTACTTTTGCGTTAGTCATACTGACTCCATAGAGTTACTGCGTTAGTCATGGTGGCGACTGTTTTTACGTTTAATGACTGTCATTTTTTTGCCAATCCTTAAACGTAAAAACGGGGGTAAATACCCCCGAATATTATCATAAATTAAACCATGTTTAATTTATTGAACGTGCTCGATATTAACGAGTACGTGGACAGATTTCGTCATCTGAGAAGAAGTATGCAATTTCACGTGCAGCTGACTCAAGAGCGTCAGAACCGTGAGCAGCATTTTCGTCGATGCTATCAGCAAGATCTGCACGGATAGTACCAGCGAAAGCTTCAGCTGGGTTAGTAGCACCCATGATTTCACGGTTTTTAGCAACAGCGTTTTCGCCTTCTAAAACTTGAACCATAACTGGACCAGAAGTCATGAAAGAAACTAAAGCGCCAAAGAAAGGACGTTCGCTGTGTTCAGCGTAGAAACCTTCAGCTTTCTCTTGAGAAAGGTGGATCATTTTAGAAGCAACGATTTTAAGACCAGCAGTTTCAAAACGGTTGTAGATTTGACCAATGTAGTTTTTAGCAACTGCATCAGGTTTTACGATAGAAAAAGTACGTTCGATAGCCATTGTTTAGCTCTCCAAAAAAAGGACGTTTAAAAAAATTTGGCGCATTATACGAGATAAATTCGTTAAGTACCAATAATGCTTGAACAATAAGTCATAAATGTGACGACATCGTCTTGAACGCTTAATAAAGAAGTTCAGTTATGATTCAGCCACAGCAATCAAAGATAGGGCATGACTAATTATTAAGGGATTGCCATGAGAGCACTTATCCTGTTTACCCTACTACTCGCCAACAGTTTTTCTTTTGCTGCGACCAGTGTCAAGCAACAAGCGGTTACCTCAGAAAAAGCGACAGCACAGCAATCAGTTCAAAAAATCAAAAAAACGTCACGCCATAATGTGGTGTGGCTAGACTCTTTAACGACAACTTCTCTTCTTGATGAAGACAATGATGGATATTCACAAGATATTAATTTCACGTTTGATTTTGATACGAGTTATCAGCAACTTCCCGTCTACGTTGATTTAATGCTTGTTGATGAGCAACTTCATACAACTAAGTTAACAACGTCTTCAGATTTTGTTCTCAATTCAGATTCTCTTGCGGACAAACAGCGCTTTGACATAACAGTCGATGAGCATCTATTAACGGGCTATTACCAACTATTAATCAATATCTATGATGCTAACAGCCATCAGTTAATTGACGTTATCGATTACCACAACAACCAAGGTCTCGACAATTTACGGCTCGAAGGGCATAAATTTGATCACCACGATACCTTTAGTCTATTCAATCACTCTTACAACACATCTATTGATCGGGACAATGATGGCTATGACCAACGTGTTGAATTAACCCTCGATCTTGATTCTATTTATGATGTTCAACAGTTACAGGCTAATATTCGTTTAGATGGTCGACTGCTCTACGCATCTGCCCCCTTTACTATCTACGGCAGTTCAACAAGTGATGTGCAAACGTTTGATTTGTTAGCCCCTTCACAGTTTCATACTGGCACTTACGAGTTAACAGTTGAGGTAACCGAGATCATTAGTCACCATAGCGAACACACAACGACCTTTGATTTAGGGTATGTGAGCGTCGAGTCTGACTATAATGATCAGCCGGTTCATACTGATGTGATCATTCATGAGTCTGGCAGTATACATTGGATATTCTTACTTGGTACCGGCGTTATGCTAATGCTTAGACGTTACTTACAAAAGTAAGTAAGTCAGCTATTTATATTAGTTTTCTTCGAGAATGTAATGTGTTAGTTTAAAAAGTTCATGAATGAATCTGATAAAGGAAAGAACAATGGATGAATTATTAACAGTGGATCAAGTTGCTGAATTTCTAGGTATAAGTGACTCACGTGTTCGTCGCCTTGCTCGTGAAAGTTTATTAAACAATGTTGGCGATGATGCAGAAAATCCAAAATTTAGCGCTGACGCTGTAAAAAAATATAAAGAGCTAGCTGAGCGTATTGGCGGCATTTAATAAAGCCCTTGCTAACTATTTACGAAGCCTGTAGTTAATTCTATGAGCTTTTTTATTGCCCTAAAATAAAAAAGCCCTGACGCGACTGCTGCCAGGACTTATTAATACCCAATTTATGAGTCCTGATGGTTAATCAATAACCATCACTTCCACGCGGCGATTTTTGACACGACCTTTATAATAATTATTACTCGCAATAGGAGCCGTATCACCATAAGCTTTAACCCGAATACGATCATCGTCAATACCTGCAGTTTTTAACATGTCACGAATATTATTAGCACGAGACAATGACAATTCGAAGTTATACTTACTGTTGCCTACATTGTCAGTATGACCGAATAATACGGCACGAGCATTGGGGTTTGCATTCATTAATTCAATGGCGCGCTGAACTTGCTCAGTACCTCTAGCGTCAAGCCCCTTATCATCATGATCAAACCCAACATATTCGATATAACGAGTACTTGGCGCTTTTTCAATAACAAGTGTGGCTTTCGTCGCTACTGGCACAGGTTTTACGATCGGCATCGGCTTAATCGGCGCTGGTTTTGCTCGCTTGTCAATGTTCTCTACACCAAATCGACGACCAAAATGAATGGTAAATATATCAGCATCATCATCAATACCAGTCCATTGAATTCGGCTAAACCAATGGGCATCCCAATCATATTCAAAGCCACCACCGACATGCACTGAGTTATCTTCAACTTGGGTAAGTTGTATGTTTTGCCCTATCGTATCTAGCTCACTTGCTCCAACAAAAGCAAGTAAACGAGCATTGTCCATAATTGGCCAAAACCCCGTCACTTGAATGCCTAAGCTTTTATAATCAATTCTTTGAGTTTTGCTAATTTCAAAGGTATCTAAATCAGCGTAATAGCCTTCAATGGCAACGTAATCATTAAACTGCCAGCCAGCAGAAAACTGCCATGCAATATTGCGTTGAGTGTCTAATTTCACATCGTTCTTTAGTGGTGTTAACGACGCTGAACCAGCGCCTAGATGCACAAAACTATGACTTGAACGTTCGGTTGATTTATCATTTGCTAATGCCTTATCTGAATGAGTAGAAATAACCACAGTAGCGACAACGCAAGCGATCACACTGAATGTTCTAAACGCATTCAGTGACGCGCGTAATTGACTTTTTCGTAACATAAACAGCATCCCTAATAATACAAAGGTTGAGATTGATACCGAGCCGCCTTTAGTGCCTGATTTATATTCAGGCTCAGGAGTCGACTCAGGAGTTGGTTCAGGGTTCGGTGTTGGCTCTGGCTCAGACAATTTCGGTGCTGAAATAGCAATCGGGTCAACAATCATCCCGTTGATTTGACCGTCACTGTCATTGGCACCACCATCACTAATTAGTAATAACAGACACATATCGCCAATGGTCAATTGCGGTGTGTAATCCGCAACATTTGATGAACAAACACCTTCTGAAATAGCACCAGCAGTTCCAAACGAATCGCCACCAGAAACATCATATTCATTCCAACCTTTATTTGGATTAAATTTGCGCAGTGATGCACTTTCAGGAATAGCCTGAGTGAGCGGGAAGATGGAAATGATGATGATGATGATGACTCAACAACCGAAAAATCTTCCTTGACTTTCAACTACAAATATAAGAACAGGTTAAAGCTTATACTAACTAATAGTATAAGACCATTAAATAACATTGTATACGTAAAAGTAATGAATAAAGAAAGATTGGCACTATAGGTGGAAAGCTCACCACATCAACTAATACTTTAGGATGAAATAAACAAAATGTTTTGCTATGAAGTTGAAAAGTAAGATAAATTTTTAACGCGAGAAGACTAACAATTTTACTCAATGGGCACAAGGTATTTAATCGTTAGCGATAGACGAAACGCACCAGTTAGCACTAAAGTAGCAAAAATGTATTCTTTAGTTATTTGGTACCATTGGGAATAAAACAGTTTACTGACCACTATAGAATTGCAGCATTAACAACGTTGCGCTTCTTTAAGACGAAAAAAAGGAGCCCTAGGGCTCCTTTAGCTTAATTCAACAGGTTGAATTAAAGTGCAGCTTTTGCTTTTTCAACAAGAACGCTAAATGCGTGCTTATCAAATACAGCGATGTCCGCTAAGATCTTACGATCGATTTCAATAGATGCTTTCTTAAGACCGTTAATGAGACGGCTGTAAGACATTTCGTTTTGACGTGCAGCAGCATTGATACGAGCAATCCATAATTGACGGAATTGACGTTTACGCTGACGACGGTCACGGTAAGCATATTGACCAGCTTTAGTTACAGCTTGGAAAGCAACACGATAAACACGTGAACGTGCACCGTAATAACCTTTAGCTTGTTTTAAAACTTTCTTGTGGCTCGCGCGAGCCTGTACACCACGTTTTACTCTAGGCATTGTTCAAATTCTCCAGTAAGTCTTATGCGAAAGGAAGCATGCGGTTGATTGAAGGAACGTCCACTTTATGGATCATACCTTTAGCACGCAATTGACGCTTACGCTTAGTACTTTTCTTAGTCAAAATATGACGTAAGTGGTTATGTTTGAACTTAAAGCCGCCAGAACCCGTTTTCTTGAAACGTTTCGCAGCGCCTTTGTTAGATTTCATCTTTGGCATAATTAAATCTTCTACTTCGCATTGGGTTAATATTAGATAGTAAGGCGTACAAAAGTCAGCCCCCAACCAAGGTCGGAGGCTGTATTGCAACTTTAAATTGCCCTAACTATTTCTTTTTCGGTGCTAGTACCATCACCATTTGACGCCCTTCCATTGCTGGAAAAGACTCAACGTTAGCTATTTCCGCTACATCATCTTTAATACGATTCAATAACTTAGTACCTAAACCTTGGTGTGCCATTTCGCGACCACGAAAACGCAGTGTAATTTTCACTTTGTTTCCGTCTTCAAGAAAGCGATTCAGGTTGCGTAGTTTTACCTGATAATCACCTTCGTCAGTTCCAGGACGGAATTTTAGTTCCTTCAGCTGGATCTGTTTATTTTTTTGGCGTTGTTCTTTGTCTTTTTTCGATTTTTCGAAAATAAACTTACCGTAGTCCATAACTCGACATACAGGCGGCTCGGCATTTGGGCTAATTTCTACTAAGTCCAAGTTAGCTTCTTCAGCGGCTGACATTGCTTCTTGTAGAGAAACAATCCCTACAGGTTGGCCGTCTGCGCCAGTTAAACGAACTTCACTTGCGGTGATTTCACCATTTATTTGGTGCAAATTTTTCTTTTGCACTTGTCCTCTTCTTGCGCCTTTAATCGGTTATTCCTCCAGTTGTGTAAGACAACGCGATTCAATCTCGTTAGTTAATGACTGAGTAAATGCCTCAATTGACATTTTACCTAAATCAACACCACTTCGAGTTCGAACTGCAATCTCTTGCGCTTCTACCTCTTTATCACCAATTACAATTTGGTAAGGTACGCGCTTTAATGTGTGTTCACGGATTTTAAAGCCTATTTTCTCATTTCTCAAGTCTGCTTTGGCTCTAATTCCGCTAGATTTTAATTTATTTACGATATCTGTGACATATTCGCTTTGTTTGTCGGTGATATTCATCACGACAACTTGCGTTGGCGACAACCATGTCGGGAATAAGCCCGCGTATTCTTCAATTAGAATACCGATGAAACGTTCAAGCGAGCCTAAAATAGCACGGTGAATCATCACTGGTGTATGACGCTCGTTATCTTCAGCAACAAAAGTTGCGTCTAAACGATCAGGCATCGAAAAATCGAGCTGGATGGTACCACACTGCCACGCACGACCCAAGCAATCATGTAAAGTAAATTCAATTTTAGGACCGTAGAAAGCACCTTCACCTGGCTGTAAGTCATATTCCAGCTCGTTTTTCTCTAGTGCTTCACGTAATGCATTTTCTGCATTGTCCCATACTTCATCACTGCCAACGCGTTGTTCAGGACGGGTCGATAGCTTAATAGCTATGTCTTTAAAGCCAAAGGTTTCATAACAGTCAAAGACCATTTTGATACAATCAGTTACTTCATCAAGAATTTGGCTGTCTGTACAGAATATATGTGCGTCGTCTTGGGTAAAGGCACGTACACGCATCAAACCGTGTAATGCGCCAGAAGGTTCGTTACGGTGACATGAACCAAATTCAGCCATACGCAGTGGTAAATCACGGTAAGACTTTAGGCCTTGGTTAAAGATTTGAACATGACCAGGACAGTTCATTGGTTTAATCGCGTAATCACGGTTTTCACTGCACGTCGTAAACATGCCGTCGGCATACTTGTCCCAGTGACCCGATTTTTCCCACATACTGCGATCCATGATTTGTGGACCTTTCACTTCTTGGTAATCGTATTGGGTAAGCTTTTCACGAATAAAGTCTTCAAGTTCACGGAATACTGTCCAACCATCGTTGTGCCAGAATACCATACCTGGCGCTTCTTCTTGCATATGGTAAAGATCTAAATGCTTACCAATTTTACGGTGATCGCGTTTTTCAGCTTCTTCAAGACGTTTTAAGTACGCTTTTAGCTGTTTCTTGTCTGCCCATGCAGTGCCGTATACACGTTGTAGCATTTTATTCTTTGCATCGCCGCGCCAGTAGGCACCAGCTACTTTCATAATTTTAAAGTGCTGACAGTGTTTCATGCTTGGAACGTGTGGGCCGCGACACATATCAATGTATTCTTCGTGATGATACAAACCTGGGCGTGCATCTTTGTCGATGCCATCAATAATTTCTAGCTTGTAGCTCTCACCACGCTCTTCAAAAACAGCACGTGCTTCTTCAACAGATACTTTTTTACGAACAACGTCATAATTGGTCTTAGCCAATTTTAACATGTGCTTTTCAAGCTTAGTTAAGTCTTCTGTCGTTAATGAATGCTCCATATCGATGTCATAGTAAAAACCATTATCGATAGTTGGGCCAATTGCCATTTTTGCATCAGGCCATAGTTGTTTTACAGCATGACCAATTAAATGCGCACAAGAGTGACGAATGATTTCAATGCCATCTTCATCTTTAGCCGTGATAATTTCAATAGCGCTATCCTTGGTGATTAATTCACAAGCATCAACACGCTCGCCATTAATACGACCTGCAATACAAGCTTTCGCTAAACCTGGGCCAATATCTGCTGCAACGTCCATAATAGACACAGCATTATCAAAAGTACGTTGGTTGCCATCTGGCAGTGTAATAGTAACTGGAGTATTCATTGAGTGTAGTATTCCTAACAGTGGTGACCTATACCAAAGATCACATGCTATTTCTTAAATAATTATCTTGTGTTGATATTGGTAATTGACTCAACACGTTGAACGTATCCTAATGTTCGCCAAACGTAGGCGGGAGCAAAAGGCGCACAATTCTACCCTATTGACATTTCAACGACAATGGCGGAGCGACAAAAACAAAAAAACCAGCCGAAGCTGGTTTTTTATTAAAGCGAATAATGATTACTTATCGCGACGGTTACCACGGTTGTCACTGCGATTACCGCGTGATTCGCCACGAGAATCGTTACGTTGACCGCGATGGCCACGAGACTCACTACGCTCACGACGTTGACCACCGCCGTTACCATCACGACGATTACCACCATTACCTGCGTTGCCACCATCACGGCCACCACGACGAGGACGATCATCAGGTAACGTACCAGACTGAAGTTTAGTCAGTTTCATTGCTTTAGAACACACGTAAGATTTGTACAAGTGATCTAACGTTTCTTTTGGCATATCAGACGGTAATTCAACCGTTGTGTAGTTGTCGTGTAAACGAATTCCACCAATGAATTGGCTATCGATGTTTGCTTCGTTAGCAATAGCACCAACAACATTTTTCACTTGAACACCGTCACCGCGACCAACTTCAATACGATAAGTATCCATGTTCACGTTAGCACGTGGTTGACGAGGACCACGATCGCGCTCTCTACCACGCTCACGTCCACCTCTGTCACCGCGTTCACCGCTATCACGAGCACGTTCTTCTCGTTCGCGACGTGGTGGACGAGCTGGTTCAGCTTCAAGCTGTAATGGCTTGTCTTTTTGTGCCATGAACAACAATGCAGCCGCAAGCTCTTCAACAGTGGCGTCATCTTCAGCTGAAAGTTCTTGGCTTAGATTGCGGTAAAAATCAAGATCTTCTGTTTTGATAACATTTTGCAAGGTTTCACGGAAGCTCACGATACGCTTAGCTGAAATATCATCACGTGTCGGTAAGTCCATTTCTGCGATCTTATGACGTGTTAATTTTTCAATCGTGTAAAGCATGCGCTTTTCACGTGGTGCGACGAATAAGATTGCGCTACCAGTACGACCAGCACGACCAGTACGGCCGATACGGTGAACATAAGATTCAGCGTCATATGGAATATCGTAGTTAATAACGAGATCTAAACGTGGAACATCAAGACCACGTGCCGCAACATCTGTTGCAACAAGAATGTCTAAACCACCAGTTTTAAGACGGTTAATGGTGCGCTCACGTAATTGTTGCGTCATGTCGCCGTTGATTGCAGCAGCGCTGTAACCACGCGCTTCAAGTTTCTCAGCAATTTCAACAGTCATTGTCTTAGTACGTGAGAAGATGATAACGCCATCGTAAGTTTCAGTCTCTAAGATACGCGTTAGTGCTTCCATTTTCGTGTTACCACGAACAAACCAGTAACGCTGATCAATGTTTTCGACAGTTGCTGTTTTCGCTTCGATTTTCACGAATTCAGGATTATTCATGTAGCTATTACCGATGCGCTTGATGCTATCAGGCATAGTTGCTGAGAATAATGCAGTTTGCTTGTCTTTTGGCGTTGCTTTCATCATGGTTTCAACATCATCGATGAATCCCATGCGTAACATTTCATCGGCTTCGTCAAGTACCAGTGCTTTGATGCTGTCTAATTTCAATGTACCGCGATCTAAATGATCTAACAAACGACCTGGTGTGCCAACAATAACTTGTGGGCCACGTTTAAGGGCTTTGATTTGTTGCGGGTAAGCTTGACCACCGTAGATTGGTAATACGTGGAAACCTTTAATGTAACGTGAGTACGCTTGAAATGCTTCAGCGACTTGGATTGCTAATTCACGCGTTGGCGCCATTACTAAGATTTGTGGTTCGCTTAAGTTCACATCGATATTAGTTAACAACGGCAATGCAAATGCCGCCGTTTTACCGGTACCCGTTTGTGCCAATGCCATGACATCCTTGCCTTTTAGCATATGAGGAATTGCCGCTTCTTGCACAGGCGACGGACGCTCGTATCCTAAGTCTGCAAGTGCTTTGTGAAGTGGCTGAGCAAGCTCTAATTCGCTAAAAGTGATAGTCGATTCTGACATATATTTGGGTACCGGGCTAAAAAAAGGGCGCAAATTATAACGCTTAATGTGGTTATAGGATAGTCATTATTACAATTAATTAAGCCTTGACTGATATTTAGCGGTATTGATCACACGCTTTTTCATATCAACTTGTGACAAATCAACAAAATCCATGCCAAATCGGAGAAAGTTCAAAAATCAATTGATTTTCACGATTTTAAATTGACAAAAGCCTCTAAAATAATGCATCTTGCCATTTACAACACAAAAAGATTAGCCGCATTAATTTTGCAGCACCAAAGTACCAAATTACGGACGCAAATTACATGCTAAGCCAAGATACCTTAGAGATATCAACTGACAAGATTTCAATTTCCATTACCCCGCAAGAAAATGAAATAAAGGCTATCGAGATATGCCAGTTATTACGTCGTCTAAAAAATAATAACTTTATGGAGCTAGATGAAAATATCGCCAAAGCGGCTGATATGATTAATCAACTGACGCGCGATCATACTGCCGATGTCATTAGTGATATTGTTATAGCTCAAGCTAAAGACGCTAGCCTCTCTGTCGAAATAGTCAATGACAACATGAAAGCCATTATTACAATTGCTGCGCCGTGGGGAGGCAATGCCGTTAGAGCGAAAGATTTAACGCATTTTATTAAGCTCCAAGGTATTAATGCTGGATTATTGTCAGAGAGTTTCCCTCACCATTTAAAAGCCGCAGAGAAGCTCAAGCCAGGTCAAACTTATCAATTTGACGCGGCGCTAGGTCAACCTGCTGTCCATGGCGATAGTAGCCAATTTAAGATCCTTATCAGCACCATGGAAGAGCGAGAGCTTAAGCCTCAACAACGAGGCAATGGCAAGGTTGATATGCACGATCTTGGTGAAGTAGCCACTGTTGCCGTTAATACGCCGCTTATCGAGCGGATCCCGCCGACATTAGGCACTGAAGGATTTACCGTACTAGGCAAGCCTTTGCCAGCAGTCGCAGGCGAATCTATTGACTTTCCAACCACAGATGGCACTGAGGTATCAAAAGACAATAACAATTTATTAGTCAGTTCACTTGAAGGGATCCCGCGATTACATCAAGGCTCTATCGCGATTAATGATGTCCTGAAGGTTAAAAATGTCGATATTGGTTTTGGTAATATCGATTACAAAGGCAATGTAATTGTTAAAGGCGACGTGTGTGAAGGCATGACGGTAAAATCTCAAGGCGATATTACCATTGGTGGCTGTGTCAATTCTGCAACGTTAATTGCCGGCGGCAATATTATTGTTGAGCAAGGTATATTTGGTA
Organism: uncultured Gammaproteobacteria bacterium; assembly: GCA_913060565.1. Lineage (GTDB taxonomy): Bacteria > Pseudomonadota > Gammaproteobacteria > Enterobacterales > Psychrobiaceae > Psychrobium. Next base: position 14,409 of record CAJXRU010000087.1, read on the forward strand.
AAAAACGCAGCGAAGATGAGTCTCTAACTTGTCATGTCGAAGCGCTTGGCACAGTCAACGCACAATACATGCAGTATGCAAAAGTGGTCGCTGGTATTAATGTTCAAGCACAAACTCAATTACTCCATTGTGCGGTTACGGCAAGTGATAGTGTAATAGTCGCTAATAAAGCGTTAACCAAAGGTACCATTTTTGGCGGTACAATTGAGGCTAAGCATAAGATATCATGCATCGATCTTGGCGGTAACGCGGGCAGTAAAACGGTTTTGTCACTCACCGCAAATCTCGATACTGTTCGTGAGGCCATTGAATCCCATCAATCAACACTCAATAAAGAATTCCCCGTTCTACAGCAATTGATTGCAGCGCACGATAAGGTCAATACATTAAACTCAGCTCAGCAAAAACAACTGTTGAATAAACTCAAGCGAAATATCGATAAAAAAGTGGCTATTATCGTCGATCTAAAAAAGAAGATGGCTACAGCCAATCAGCAAATTCAAGCCGAGCAGGACGCAATGAGTATTATCGCTAAACAGACTCTCTATGACGGTGTCAAAATCACTATGGATGATCAAGAGTCTCAAACATTGCAACAATACAAGGCGATAAAGATCACCTTGGTTCATGGCGCTGTTACGATTGCACCATTAAAAGATGCTTAAAACTCATATTTAATCGTCAGGTTAAGCATTCGCCCTATAGCGCTCGATGTTGTGAACAATTCAGAGTCTCGTGGAAACTCAACAAATTCGTCGTTAGTAAGATTTTGGCCCACCAAGCTTAGAGTTAATTTATCTTGGAGGTGCCAATTTATCGATATATCAAGAATTTCATAAGCAGGTGTATCAAACCAACGGTGCTTATCAATAAACTTCGCCAACATTTGCATTGAGACGTCTTCATGAGGAGACCATTGAAGGCGCGTATAGAACTGGCTATTATCATAGTCTTGTGAGGTTACATTCACCTCTAAATAACTTAATTCGTCTAAATCATAATCGAGATAGGAAAAACCTATTAGCGCGTTAAATGTCGGCGATATCTGCCAAGCTAATGCTAGATCATAACCGTAAGATGTCGCCTTACCTTCATTAACTAACGTATTAACAACCGTTGGCACTCCATTAATCAATTCACCAGTTATTTTGCCGATAAAGATAGAATCTAGATCTGACTGAAAAGCTGATAGATTGATATTAAAGTTATCTTCAATGAAACGATATCCCAATTCCGTGGTTGTAGAATAATCAATGGCATTTTTACTATTTGCTCTAAGTATTAACGCCGTATTATTGGTATCGTTTGGAAATGGTGCACTAAATTCTAGCTCCTGATCCGTGTTTATCAACATTCGATAACCTTTGGAATACGCTCCCCAAATAGAATGTATTGCATTAAATTGAAAATTTGTACGAATGCTCGGTGAGTTCTCCCAGTGATCCATCAATTCCATGTAATCCCAACGCACACCTGCAATCAGTTTTAGACGCTCATCAAAAAATTTAAGCTCATCTTGAACAAAGATACCGCGATTAATAGCACTGAGTCTTATATTCAAGCTGTTATCAGGAAAATCACCTTCGCTAGAGACATAATCTCCGCCAAAAGAAAACAGATGCTGTTGCCATTGATAGTTTGCAGCAGAGTTAAACGCAATGACTCGTTGCGAGTTATCTGAACTATCAACGTCCCAATCAACGTTATTACCGTAAAGCTGCGAATACCATTTTAAACCGCTATCAAAAGTATGGTCGACGCGTAAGTTATAGCTGGTGTGACGGGAAAAGCTTTCTCCGTTTTCAAAGTACAAACGGTTAGTAGCCAAATTTGTTAATCTTTCGACGATACCATTATTACTTTTTCGTTGTAATATTTGCGCCTTAAGCGAGCTTTTTTCCGAATACTGTAGATCATATTGCGCGCCAACATGATGACCACGGGTATAGTCATTAGGCGGTATCTCAATATCTAATTTTTCTTTGGCATGTGACTCATTGCCTCGAATATAACCGCCAAAAACGCGAAAACTACTAATGTCGTCAATTGGTGCGCCATAACGAAGTTCAATCACTTGCTCAACTTCATTCCCCACAGAGGCTTGCACAGATACGCCATGTGTATCAGCCCCATGACGCGAAATAATATTAAGTAAACCATTATTTGAACTGTTTCCCCACAAACTACCACTGGGTCCCCGCACTAATTCAATGCGTTCAATATCATCAACGGGATAATTCAATGCTTCCCACGAAATACCATTAACGATTGGATCAGACACATTTTGGCCATCAATCATCACCAACACATTACTATTAAATCGACTAGCAGCCGAACGCACTGAAATAGCCCACTGGTTATTATCGATTCGCCGCGCATCGACGCCAAGTAACAATTTTAATAACTGTGGCAAACGGGTATAACCAGATAATTCTATATCTCGTCGCTCTAGCACAAAAATACTGGCTGGCGTGCCACCAATTGATTGTGGTCGTTTCATGGCTGATGTTGTTTGAACCTCAAGAGACATCAATTTCATTAAGTCATCTTCAATAGGAAAGTTCTTTGCATGGGCAACGCCGCACACAAGACTTAAACTAAAGATAAAACGCTTAAACATAAGTAGTCCTTACTGGTAAATCAAAAACTGGTTACGCCCAGCTTGTTTGGCTTGATACATAGCGTCATCAGCCTTGGCTTTTAACACATCAAAATCTTGCCCATGAGTTGGATAGATAGACACACCTAAACTCATCGTCATTAACATTGGGCGATCTAGAATATTAAAAGGAATTTGAAATAAATCGATAATTCGCCGCGCAATGTCACTAGCGTCTTCATCCTCTGCGAGCATAAACAACATAGTAAATTCATCGCCGCCAATACGGGCAACAGAGTCCATTGCTCTGCACTGTTTTTCAAGACGTCGACTAACCTGGCATAACAGTTCATCACCAGCTGCATGGCCATAAGTATCATTAATCGATTTAAACTTATCTAAATCGATAAACATCAACGCAACTTTGATGTTATCTCTATTCGCTTGTGCAATTGACTGTTTTAAGCGATCTTCGTATAACGCGCGATTGGGTAATTTAGTAAGATTATCGTAATACGCTTGGGCTTCTAGCTGCTTATTAAGTAATTCAAGCTCCTTCGTGCGCTGAACAACCAGTGATTCTAATGCTAATTCACGATCATTTGTTTTGGCTAACATGTCATTGAATACATCTTGCAATAGCGCTATTTCACCAGATGCCTTCGTTGAAGTGCGCTGGCTATAATCACCAGAATCAGAAATATCACTCGCTAAAGTCGCAAGCTCTATAATTGGCGTTGCAAAACGACGCTGCACCCATAGCGACAACAAGAATGAAAAGGCTAACGAGATGAACATAACCGCCACTACAACTGTTAGATAGACACGTATTGATTCTTTCACTTGCTTGTTATTAACGACTAATGTCAATTGCCCTGCAAGTTTTTTATCAATATAAAGATCCGTAGTTATCGAATAAAACCCCATTTCATTGACTGTTTTCACTGCTGCCAACTGAGCATTTCCATACGAAACAAACAGCTCGGCTTTATCATTAACAACCTGCGCATATTCTACCAATTCATTCGTCTTAAGAGCATCAAGCAGCTCTTGCCCCGACAAAGTATCGTTAAATCGTCATATTGTTTGCCAAGACATCGCTGATCACAGACACTTCCTTGGTCATTCGTTGCTGGGCAGCACGATATTCATTAATACTTAACCCAGCAATCGCGATTAAGATTGACACCATACTAACGGACACAATCAAGGCGACAATTTTTTGTCCCATAGACAATCGTAACAGGAGCTTATTTATCATCATCAGCCTCCGTGTTTGATGTGATCCGCGCCAAGCGCAATAAGCTCGCATTAATAGTGAGTTGTGACGAGGCAACACGCATCGTGTTAATTTCGAATCTAAGTTTATTGTCTGCGAGAAAAAAGTTTATGTGACTAAACGCTTGGCTCATTCCCCTACTTTCACTAATAATTAATACATTGTTAATGTCAACATCGTCTAAAGCGTCACGCCATTGAGTAGCCGACTTTTTATTTATGAACAACAGATCACAATCGAGGGAGGCGTTACTCTTAACTGATTTAAAAATAGGTTTGCGCTCAAACCAGGTTTCATTGGCTAAGCGATGAGAAAATATAGTATTAATTTCAGCGTTGCTAACGCAGAATCTAAACTGATGGTTAGGGAAATGCTGCCAACGTGTGTATCGAATAAAGTTGGCGATAAAAGCAGCTTTAATATTATATTCGCGCTCGTGAATACCTACACCAGCAACATTGTATGAATAACTGAAAAACCAAACAATAATAACGACACGCGACAACAAACGCATATATCAATAGCCTTTGAGTAGCGTTGGTTTACTAACTGAAAAACGTCTAAACCAACAGTACTAATCAAGTATACACTCCTTGTTCAAAACATTTGTAAACAGCTAATAATCGAATCAGGTATCAACTAATACCTTTGACATAGGATAAAGCAATCAATAGGACAAATGTTAGCACAGAAACAACGTAACAAAATACAAATGTATAAGCTAAAAAAATAATGATTAAATTTGTTGGAATTTACTTACTTGGAACTGCTAACGATTGTTAACAGTGTTGGCGTCCCCTAGGGGTTTCGAACCCCTGTTACCGCCGTGAAAGGGCGGTGTCCTAGGCCACTAGACGAAGGGGACACACTGCGCTTACTGTTCAGATAAGCATAATACTTTTGATGATGTTAATAGTGGCGTCCCCTAGGGGTTTCGAACCCCTGTTACCGCCGTGAAAGGGCGGTGTCCT
>CAJXRU010000088.1 GCA_913060565.1 uncultured Gammaproteobacteria bacterium
GCCTTGTATAAAACCCGAACAATTCGCTGCAAAAACCTTCACCAAAGATCAACAGGCCCTAGTCAATTAAAATTCGAAGCATACGACGTAATGGTTCGGCAGCACCCCAGAGTAATTGATCACCAACTGTAAATGCGCTGATGTATTCTGGCCCCATGGTTAGCTTGCGAACACGACCAATGGGTACAGATAAGGTGCCGTTTACTTTAGCGGGTGTTAGCTCTTGCATACTTAGCTCACGATCATTAGGAATAACCTTAACCCATTCGTTATGAGCTGCTAATTTTGCTTCAACTTCTTCAACACTAATATCGCGTTTTAGTTTGATAGTTAACGCTTGGCTATGGCAACGCATTGCGCCGACACGAACACACAAACCATCGATAGGTGTTGGATTTTCTTGGGTATTTAAAATTTTGTTTGCTTCAGCCTGTGCTTTGTATTCTTCACGGCTTTGACCCGATGGTAATTGAGTATCAATCCACGGAATTAAACTGCCCGCTAACGGTACACCAAATTGATCGGTATTTAATTCACCACTACGGATGTAGTTAGATACCTTGGCATCGATGTCTAAAATAGCTGAGCTCGGACTTGCTAACTCATCGGCAACATGGGCATTAATATCCCCCATTTGATTTAATAGTTCACGCATATGACGAGCGCCGCCGCCAGATGCAGCTTGATAAGTCATTGGGCTAACCCATTCAATAAGATCATCGGCAAATAGGCCGCCGAGGGCTAATAGCATTAATGATACCGTGCAGTTACCACCAACAAAGGTTTTGGCACCCGATTTAATGCCTGCATTAATGACATCACGATTTACCGGATCTAGAATAATAATACTATCGTCATCCATACGAAGCGCTGATGCCGCGTCAATCCAATATCCCTGCCAGCCAGATTCACGTAGTTTTGGATACACTTCTTTGGTGTAATCGCCGCCTTGGCAGCTAATAATAATTTCTTGCTGAGCTAGAATGGTAATGTCAAAAGCGTTTTGTAAGGTGGTTACCGGTTTACCTACGTCAGGGCCTGCTTGGCCTGTTTGTGAGGTACTAAAAAATACTGGCTCAATGTGATTAAAATCACCTTCATTTTGCATACGTTCCATTAATACAGAACCTACCATGCCGCGCCAACCGACCAAACCTACTTTTTTCATCGTCTTCTACCTTCCTACATTGTGTAATTATTGAGTCTTGAGACTACCGCATATTTATGCAGAGCGTTAGTGGTTTTTAGGCTAATGTATGCGTTTTTTATAGGTTTAAAGCGTATCTTACTTTGACGTCAAGTGGCGGGTGAGAGAATTTGCATAAGACGCTAAAATATCTTAAAAATTGTTATAGGCCGTTCAAGTACACTGAAAAATAAGTTTGCGGCCTTATTCAGGACATTAGATAGTTTTTTAGGGGCTTGTAAGGTAAGGTGTTATTTATTAATAAATAAGAATAAAGTGGTCAATAATGCCTTATTTCCGTTCAAAAAATATCAATAAACTGTCGCTTTCGTTAATGCTTTCATCAACGTTGTTGATGAGTGGATGCACAATAACAAATGTCGCTGATGAAGAAAGGTTATCGGCAGAGCAAATCGATGCGTCTGTGAAAGAATGGCAAGCTATGCAGCCTGAAGTTACACGCTTGATAGCGATGGAAAAAGAGTTAACAGAACTTAAAGGAGTATTATTAAAACTGACTGAAGAGCCTGCAATGGAATCTGATTCAATGGTTGCTGTAAAGGAGCCAATGCCAGAAATGCCACAAGCACAGATGATGCCTCAACTAATGCAACAAACTATGGCAGATGTTAACAAGAGTGATGATGTCGCGGGGGGAATAGCTATCCAAATTGGTGCTTTTGCTTCTGCCAAAGATTTAGCCAATGCCAGCGGACTGTTTTATCAAAAATTTTCAACGTTGAGTAGCACGACTAAGGCGTATAGCGAACAAATTGATATTGGTAGAGCGCTTTATCGTTTGAAAATTGGTCCATTTACAAATAAAGGTGCCGCTACAAGCCAGTGTGAAGTACTCAAATCACGCAAAATGGGGTGCTTAGTGACATCTTTTAAAACGAGCGCTAAGTTAGTGCAGTAAAGATTATTGATTGTTGCCATATGGGGTAATCTCACAAGATAACCCCTTAGTCACAATACGTTGACATAGACGCTTAGTTGTCGGCGTTAATATTACTGGCCCTAATATTAATTGGTTGTCTGGGGCTTCAATAATAGAAAGCGTTTTAAGCTCTTTAAAGCGACGTTTTAACAAACCTAACGTTAACTGCTTATTGATGGTTGACGCAAATTTCCCAAGATTAAGATGAGCTTGCTGGCCATTTACTAATGGTGCTTTTTCTTGAACTGTTGCTTGGCCCAATGCATCAGTGCTTAAGGTAAAATCAATGCCTCGCACAACAGTACCGTCACCAAAGATTGTCGCTTGATGTGTGTTATTTACCATCAAGTTATTTTGCTTTAGATAAGCAGGAGCAATAACGACTTTGTACTTGCCAGGAATTACGGCACTAAATAAATAAAAGCCGTCGTATTCACTATCTGTTTCTTGCACAACTTTATTATTATCATCGAGTATCTGTAAGGTAATAAATCGACCAGGCAGTTCTTTGCCTGAGCGCAGTACAGTAACAACACCTTCAATTTCTCCTGCGGTGACTACGGGAATATCTAACGATTCAATAGCGCCGGGGCGCGGTAAAAACGAAAATCCTTTATCCACAGGAATCCAAAATGGGTTGTCTAAGCTATCGACATCTAGTTTCACGTCAGTAATTCTATTTTTCGGAAGTCCAGTTAGGAAGGCAACGCCACTTTCCTTCGTATGAGTATCGCGGCGAGCGTGAATACCAACTAACTTAGCCCCTTCGATTAATGGTTCGTTGTTGTTATATATGCCATCAAGATTTAGATCTTCAAAAACACGTGCTGAGATACCGCCTGTTGTTGCCATACGGTCGCGGGCGATTTTAATATCTCCTGTCGTTGGATCTTGTCCAAAACTAAAACGTAAGGATAAAAATGCTTGGTATTGGCTATTGTCATCAACCGATACATTTGCACTTACTACCGCGTAGTCGGTATCCCAGTTGAGGATATAACTAGCGCGTGTTGCGGCTTTATTATAGTGCAAACCAAATTCACTACTAAGGCTCTCACTCATTGACCAGAATAGACTTGTAGACGCATTGGTGAGTTCGACATCTGGTTTAATGTCATAACCAATTTGAGTGCGCCAGCGCATGCTGTCGAAATTTTTTGTAAATTGTGAGTTGCCATTAAATACTTCGATATTAGGTGCATTTAAAATTGAGATATCGGTGTATGACAGGGTGTTGCTTAAAGAGTATTCGTTGGTGAACATGCCTAAGTAGGCATTAATGGCTTGTGTTTTTACGTCATTGTACGTTGTTGACGTACCGCCGTTTAATGAATAGGTAAATGCTCTGCCTTCAGTGTTATAGAGAGGTCCGGACAATCGTATTCCCATTGAATTTTTTACATTGTTTGTAAGGTGGGAGTCGGTGGTAAAATCTTCATCGAGTTTCTTGTAGTTCATATCAAATGAATGTTTAGAAAAGCGCGATTTAGTGGAAAACTCAACGCTGTTGCCGGCGTCAAGATCTTTGACGACACCAAGATTGATTTTGGCAAAGGGTAAATAGTAATTGACCGTAAATGGCACAAAGCTATGGCGAACACCATCTCTAAATTGATAGCTGGTATAGCCCGATTGCAATGAAATGTCATTGCTAAGAGATTGTTCTAGCGACAAGGCTGTACGATATGAATCAACCAATGGTAATTGTGCTGTCTCATCATTAAATAGGCTGTCATTTTGTTTACTCACCGACAGATTGTAGGTTAGTTTACGTGACTGTAGTGTGTTTGCATTTACTTGCACATTTTCAATTCGCTCACGTTTCTGGCCTTGGGGTCCATAAAATACCATCTTAAAAATGTTATCACCAAAGGATAAGTCCAGATCACGAAATTCATAACGACCGCTATCATCGACGGTCTTTGTCTCTAGTAAAATGCCATTGTGATAAAGCTCAATATCCCATCCCGGCAATAAATCTCCCACGAAATCTGTCGTATTGGACTGTGAGTTGGTGGTTAAGTTTCTATTACTCAGTTTAAAGCCAGCTTCTTGAGCAGCTCCACGAAGTAAGGGTAAATTAACCGGAGAAATATCACCAAGTGATACTTCTGATGCGCCAATTGGTCCTAACAAATCATTGTTAATTGATTCTCTTTGCAAATTCAGACGAAAGTTTTTAAAGGGATCGTCATCGTTACCGCCTAAGAAGTAGCTGCCCGTCATGTATGCTAAATCGCCCATGCCCACCATGGAATAGCTGCCACTGCTATTATCTTTACTGAAGGAATACTGCGTTTGAATATCGACTAGCGGCAGTGAAAACGCGGTATAGGGCGTATTTCTAAAAGGGAGTTGTGGCGGTTGTAGTTTGCCTATGCTCAGCTTACCTAATCGCGCACGACGTCTAAAACGCTCTTGCAAAGGTAACAATTGCTTAGGGCTGATCAATAATAATAAATCTTTAAAGTTTACTTCAAATCCTATATCAAAGATGTCACTTAAGAACGCGCTATGTAAATAGATATCATCATCTTTAATACTGATCAAATGCCGTGGTATTTGAAAGGCGCTGCCATTGATGATAACTCTCGCCGGTGTTGTTTCATCGTCAGGCACAAGTAGCGAGAATTTTTGGTTCTCATTAATAAACCAACCATCTGCTCGTCGCTTTTCTAGGTCAACAATGATTGGAAAATCAATCACGGAAAACAAATTATCTAAACCGATCATCGCACCATTGCCTTGCTTATAGCCAAAGACGGTGTCTAACACATGTTCTTCAACCTGCGCGATTAGTAGAAGTTCTTCGTTTTCTAAGAAACCAGATGAAGAGTCATCTTGCTCGCCGGTAGGGAGTTCGTTAACGCGTTTCCCTTTTAGCGATTTACCAATAAAGGAATGGCCTAAGGTTGATAAGTATTGTTGAGCTAACTGTCTATTAACAGATGTCTTATTGCTTTTTCGTTGCTGAGATTGTCGAAAGTTAGGATTGCGGTATTGATGACCTAACGAATTAAAGTATTGCGATTTTGTTTGAACTGTCGTCGTATTTTGTTTTACTGGAGAAGTCGATTGTTTAGCATTTTTTGATTGGGCTGTCTTGGTGGCCTTTTTAGAAAACTGATGACCGAGCGTTGTTTTCTTTTCATCAGCCGTCTCTGAATGCCCGTTGCTAGAAAATAGCAAACAGGCTAGAAAAGCCGAAAAATAGAAACAACGCAACGTAATCATTATTTATAGTTTTCTTCGCGGCGATAATTTAATTCGTTAATTTGTAGCGTTTTCTCAGCAAAAACTTGCCCTTTATACTCGCCATCGCCTTCATAAATAATGCGCATGATGCCAGACTTCTTGGGATGATCTTTAAAGCCGATGAGTAAGCGTCGCATGGCTAATTCAGGATAGATAGCAATGTTGTTTTGAACGCCAATGATACGTTCTTTTTGGTTACCATTATCTTTCCAAAATACTTTGACGTTTCCAAATGTACTAAACTTACCTGCGCGATTCATATCGATATAAGCCCCCGTATAAACTTTTCCATCACGCTCTCGTGTAACCAAATCGACTTTTCCAACAGATGATTGAGTATCAATCAATCCTTCACGAACGATGATAGGAATAGAAAACGAAAGGTTTAAATGGAGTTTAATACCACCACTATTTTCTTTTTTAGCTAGCTGCGCTTTGTTAGGTTGAGCGTCAAAAACGAGATGTGAACGAAATTCACCTGCCGCAAGATCTTTTGGACGTCGCAATCCTAGTCGTACATGTTGTCGCTCACCGGGCTTTAGCGTTACTTGACGTGGGCTATATCGCAACATTCTATTGGCTGACGGAAAATCTCGCTCTCCTGCTTTAAATGGGACATATTGACCATCTTGTTGCTGATATTGTTCACGCCAGTATATTTTATAGGTTTTGATTTCGTTACTTGTATTCACAAGAGATACTTTTGCTGAACGGTCGCGTTCAGAGAATTCAACTCGTGTTGGTGTGATAAGCAAATTAGCAAACGCTTGGTTAATTGAAGTGAAAAGTAGCAGAGTGGCTACTGAAAAAACAAGTGTCGATAGCTTGTTCTTGCGAGTTTTAACACGCGATGCATACATAATATATTATATCCTTGTTTTACATGGGCCATTACAGCCAAAGTGTTGCATTCTAGTAGTTAACCATGATTGTCATGGGACTGAAATAAGTGGCGTCTTTATAAAAACCACTGCCAGATGTTGTTAAAGTTGCACCGACATTAACAATTGCGCTACCCAGATTATCAGTATTGATGATAGGGCTAAACGTATGATGGTCTGTGATCGAAAACTGGCTAGTTGAGGGATCGCTTGCACCGGCTAACTGTGTCTGTGTACTTGGGACGATAACGGTGATATTCAACGGAGTATTTGCAGTAAACCCGGTTAATTCATATTGTGCTGGATGACCCGGTTCAATGACAACAATGGCTGGATCTGTTTGAATTTGTCCGGCAAAGGTAATTCGCATGCTATAACTTGCGTTATTGTCCTTCAACGCAATAACACCAAAACTAAGTGGCTTAACTTCTCGCACATCGCCAGCACTAAGAGAAAAACTCAAACACAGTAATAGGGATAAAATAGCTGTTTTGTGCGTAAAATTGACTAGGTGAATTGGTAATTTAAAAATCATAAAATGTTAAATAAATGGTATCTAAACTCTCATTCGTAATGAGAGTTTAGATGATTCCTGCTTAGTAATCTACGCTAACAGTGTAGGTACCAGTAAAGGTTACATTTTCGTAAGGAATTGCAACTTCACTACCAGAAGCCGTTGTACCTGTAGTGTCAGTTTCAAGCGTTGCACCAACGTTAAACACTAATGTACCAGTAGCATCGGTGTCATATGTGAATGGTGAGCCAGAAGTAACTACAGACGTTGTTAAATTAGTCACATCAAATTCTTTCGTATCGGCGCCTGAAGGATCAGTTAGTTTAAAAGCTGAAATTGAACCAATAGTTAGCACTGTGTTTGGCGCAGCGCCTGAAACAGTGAAAGTACCTGCGGTACCAGCCGTAATTGAAACGATTGAAGCTAATGTACCATCAACGATAACATCTGCCGTAGAACCGTCAGAGTTTACTGTTAATGTCGCTTTATCAGCACCACCAGTTAAATCCGTTGCAATCGCAACAATTTGACCAAAACTTAGTGGTGTAGTCTGAGCTACATCAAATGAGTTTTTAACTTCAACACTCGCTGTGCCGTTACCCGTTTCTGCAATTGAAACGCCCGAAATAGCTGCTGTTGTTAGTGCAGTTGCGGCAATGATGCGTGTTAATTTGTTCTTTATCATCATTTTTTCCTTTCATGTTAAGTAAAGTAATAGAAAATATTCTATGAACCAACGAGTTTCTAAAAGAATATGAAGTCGTTCGCTATATCAGATATCGACAATAGATATTTAATCTTTAGCTTTTTAGCTAATTTATTTAAATATAAAGTTTTACTTAACTATAGTATGTAGTAATAAAGTGCTGCTTTTTGTGACGTAATCTAACCTAGTTATTTAAGTTATTGATTAAATGCATAATAAGGAATAAATCGATTAGCGCTTGAAATCATTTCTTTAGAGTTAATGTCTAAAACTTTAACTTGAATCAACAATCCACGTTCATTTGAGGTGATAACACCCGTTAACGCTGTTTTTGCACCAAGCGCGTTTAATGAACTCTTGGCATCATCGTTTAATAATAGGCCAGTCGCGTCTAAGTATTCCAAATCTGTCGTTTGATAAGCGTTAATGACGCGAATGCCGTAGGGTTGTAATTGCTGACCAATACTTTGACTCAGTTGATAGCTTAATTGATGATTGTCTTCATCGTCGCGAGCTCGGTAGCCAAATGATGTGACTGCCATAAGATCAGTTTTTAAGTCAGCAGTCGCTCGAATCATGATTTGAGCGGCGATTGAGTCAGTATAATCTTCGAATTGACTGTGAGTATGAAACGAAGGCTCTGGAATAATTTGTGATGTCGTTTGCACTGACGTTGCCGTGCGCAGTGGATGCTCACTATCAGTTTGCAGTTTGACTGTATGAGTACAAGCCCCTAAAGTGCTCATTAAAAATGCTAAACCAAGTAAATTTCGAATGTTAAATGCCATCATTTCGGCCTCTTAAAATTGGTAATTAGAGCGTGTCGCTGCTTGCGATAATTGGAAATCCTTTATCGTCATTGTCGTCTTCTTTTAACACGGCATCGACTACATCATTAGGAATTAAGATCTGTGATGAAGACATTAGCGCATTGCTATTAACATCGATAATTCGTGCATTGATGAGATAACCGCCTTGATGTCTAGTCATCGTGCCTGTAATCACAAAGTTAATATCAAGATTTCCTGTTACTTCGTCGATTTCTTCACTGTGCCAGAATATGTCGCCTTTATCAGTAAATTGCAGGCGGCCAGTCGATTTAAGATCAACCACTGAATAACCAGTTCGATTGGTCTCATGCATAATGGCTTCATTTAATTGACGACCAAAATGACTGGTGCGTTTTAAGTCAGAATCAAGTAGCGCGAAATTTGCAACAGCAATCACATGACTATTATCAGGCGAATCGACATTCGAAAACAAATCTTGGATCAACCATTTAGTATATTGATTGACGTTATTAACCAAGGGCTTTTTTTCATAAGTCGATAACTCTTTCGCACGATGTTCAGCAACCATTTCCTTTTTCATATGCATCGTTTCTGATGGTGCTAGGGTACAGCCTGCAGATAATGCGCCAGCCACTAGTAGGTAATTAAGTTTATTCATCGTGATTTCCTTGGCTTTGATGGTTACGATAAAGCAGTCCATCTTTGAACGTAGATGAATTCTCTGACGTTCTAATATCCGGTGTAATGGCAATGACTTGCCGAGCTGCGGCAACAACACGTTTATTATGCAAATTGATTAGTTTAGCGTTAACTACGGTGCCATAACTGGTTGGTGTCATGATCCCCGTTAACACATAATCAGCTTGTGTATTATGAGCGACTCTTTCAATATCCCTACTTAAAATAAACTCACCACCCATGTTTAATTGAATGGCATTAGCAGATTTTATTTCACGTACATCACCGCCAGCTTGGGTTAAAGAAGTGATAATACTTTCTTGTAGAATCGTACCCAGTTCCATCAACTCACTGTCTTTACTGACCGACGTTAGCGTGTCAGACCAAACAAATGTCGATGAAACGATGCGTTTGTCTGCTATGTCAAAGCTTGAATTAGAGATCAGCTGCTGACTGATTGACGTTATTGCCGTTTCAACAGGCTGCTCCATTGGCTCTTTTTTACCAACGATGGTGTCAAAGGTTTGGCAACCGCTTAAAGCGAGAAGGGCAAAGGCCATGATCGACATTTTTAAGTTCATTATGGCTCCATATGAGCAACGTTGAATGATTACTTAGAGTAAAGCAAATTATATGCCAGTGTATAGAATTGAGTGGTGGGATCGTTCAGATGATAAAAAGGGCGAAAAATATCGCCCTTAAAAATTACGCTGCTAATGAAGGGAGAAATTAAACGTTCATCACCTTAACTTCATCAGGAATGATTAGCTTACCAGCAGTCTTCTCAATGATTTCTTCTACCGACACATCGGGTGCGCGCTCAAGTAGGTGGAAAGCGCCGTCTTTGATTTCTAGTACTGCTAAATCAGTAACAACTTTCTTGATACACTGCGCGCCTGTTAGGGGCAGGGTACAGGCATCAAGGATTTTTGAATTTCCTTTTTTATCCGCGTGCATCATAGTCACAATGATATTATCAGCGCCAGCCACTAAATCCATGGCGCCGCCCATGCCTTTGATAAGCTTGCCTGGGATCATCCACGATGCAATATTACCACTCACATCAACTTCAAATGCACCTAGTACGGTTAAATCAACGTGACCGCCGCGGATCATTGCAAAACTCTCAGCTGACGAGAATAGCGATGCGCCAGTTGCCATGGTAACGGTTTGTTTACCAGCGTTAATTAAATCGGCGTCAACTTCGTCTTCCGTTGGGAATTGTCCCATACCTAACAGGCCGTTTTCCGATTGCAGCATCACTTCCATGCCATCGGGAATGTAGTTAGCTACTAGGGTTGGAATACCGATACCTAGGTTGACATAAAAACCATCTTGTAGCTCTTGAGCGATACGGCTAGCAATTTGTTCTCTTGATAATGCCATGATTATGCCTCTCTCGTCGTGCGCTGTTCGATACGTTTTTCAAAGCTGCCTTTGATAACGCGATTCACGTAGATACCCGGTGTGTGGATGTGGTTTGGATCTAATGTACCCGCAGGCACAATCTCTTCCACTTCTACGACCGTTATTTTGCCAGCAGTCGCCATCATTGGGTTAAAATTCATGGCTGTGTTGCGATAGACAAGATTACCCATGGTATCGGCTTTCCATGCTTTAACTAGGGCAAAGTCAGCGGTAAGCGATGGTTCTAATACGTAATGACGACCATCAATTTCACGGGTTTCTTTACCTTCAGCGATTGGCGTGCCATACCCTGTTGCTGTAAAGAATGCTGGAATACCAGCACCGCCTGCGCGGATTTTTTCCGCCAGCGTACCTTGTGGGGTAAGGATTACATCTAATTCGCCGCTTAGCATTTGTTTTTCAAACAGCGCATTTTCGCCAACGTAAGACGCATAAATACGTGCGATTTGTTTCTTTTGTAATAACAAACCTAAACCGAAATCATCAACACCAGCGTTGTTTGAAATACACGTTAAGCCTTTAACGCCCATTTCTTGCATCTTGATAATAAGGTTTTCAGGGATACCACATAAACCGAAGCCGCCGACCATTAAGGTCATGTCATCGGTTAAACCAGCTAATGCTTGGTCATATGTTTCTACTACTTTATTTAAACCAGCCACTTCGAGCTCCTTTTAAATAGCTTTTGATTTTATGCTTGTTAAAATTGCCAAATACAGCGTGACTTTTAATCACCT
This sequence comes from uncultured Gammaproteobacteria bacterium, assembly GCA_913060565.1. Classification (GTDB taxonomy): domain Bacteria; phylum Pseudomonadota; class Gammaproteobacteria; order Enterobacterales; family Psychrobiaceae; genus Psychrobium. The sequence goes on from CAJXRU010000088.1 coordinate 11,117, forward strand.
TGTCTTTAACAATTTTTCCTACGCATAGTTTTTTATTTTTATTATTCTTTATTGCTGTGCTTTTAATGCCAATGAAACTTTCGAATTTGGTGAACGATTTAACGCGTCGCTAATGTCCCAGCCTGCTTGTGCTAATTTATTTAAATCAACACCATGTTCGATACCAAGGCCGTTTAACATGTAAACAAGCTCTTCAGTTGCCACGTTACCAGATGCACCTTTAGCGTAAGGACAGCCACCAAGGCCTGCAACGGCGCTATCGACAGTCGCCACACCCAATTGCAGTGCGCTAAAGATATTAGCTAATGCTTGACCGTAGGTATCATGAAAGTGAACCGCTAATTTTTCAACAGGCACTTTAGTAGTAACTGCTTCAAGCATTGCTTTTACAGCCATTGGTGTACCAACACCAACAGTATCCCCAAGGCTGATCTCATAACAGCCCATATCTAATAGCTTTTTAGCAACGTGAGCTACTTGCGCCACATCGATATCACCTTCATACGGACAACCAAGGACACAAGACACATAACCACGAACAGGTAAGCCGTGCTCTTTGGCCATTGCCATTAACGGTGTAAAGCGCTCAAGTGATTCGTCAATTGAGCAATTGATATTCTTTTGACTAAAGCTCTCTGATGCTGCGCCAAATACGGCAACTTCGCTAGCGCCAGCGGCGATAGCTGCTTCAAGACCTTTTACATTTGGCGTAAGCGCGGCGTACGTTACGCCGTCTTTACGCGTTACGGCAGCGAATACGTCACTGCTATCCGCCATTTGTGGCACCCATTTAGGCGATACAAAGCTACCCGTTTCAATCACGGTTAAACCAGCATCCGCTAAATCATTCACCAGCTTAACTTTGGCGTCAGTACTCACCTGTTTTTCGTTTTGTAGGCCGTCACGTGGGCCTACTTCAACGATGCGAACTTTACTTGGTAAGCTCATGATTATTCCTCTGCAAGTTCGACAAGTTGATCGCCATCTTTCACCATGTCGCCAGCGGCAAAGTAGACTTCGCTTACCACGCCATCGTGAGTTGCGGTGATTGAGTATTCCATTTTCATGGCTTCCATAATCACTAGAACGTCGCCTTCGCTAACTTTTTGTCCTGCTGACACAGGCACTTCAACGATGGTACCGTTCATTGGCGCTGTTAATTTACCTTCACTTTCATCAACATCAAAACCGGCGTTAGTCGCTGATTTACGAGTAAAGTGATGGACGTCTTGTTTAATGAACAAGGTAACTTGTTCGCTAGTTACATCAAACAACAGGCTTGTTTTGTGACCGTTAATAGTTGCCACTAAATGATCGCCATTAACACTTGCAGTTGCCTCAAAACGCTCACCGTCAAAGTTAAAGACATAATTGTTACCTTCAACACCAACGCGCACACTGTGGCTATTGTCGTGTTCGTCAGTTAACTCAACAAGGTGTGATGCTTGTTCGTTTAAGCGCCAGCCATTATTAACATTCCACGGTGAAAATGGGTCGTTGTTCGTGCGATGTGGCGCAATAGCGTCATCTTCATTAGCCAGTGTCGCTAAACACGCTAGCATTAGCGACTTGTAACAGATTTCTGTTTTTGGGCTAAAGAGCAACTTGTCATGCTTTTCGATAAAGCCAGTGTCTAACTCAACATCTTTAAACGGCTGCGCGTTCACTAGGTTGGTTAAGAAACCTAAGTTAGTCTTTAAACCGCCAATACGATAATCATCTAGCGCGCGGTTCATACGAGCGATAGCGCGATCGCGTGTTTCATCCCATACGATTAACTTGGCAATCATTGGATCGTAAAAGCTTGATACTTCGTCACCTTGAATAACACCTGTATCAACACGTACGTGATTTGATGGCTCTGGCTGACGTAAATAGTTTAATGTACCTGTTGCTGGTAAAAATTCATTATCAGGATCTTCAGCATAAATACGTACTTCAATGGCGTGACCATCAACAGTGACCTGTGATTGGTTCAATGGCAATACTTCGTTGTTAGCAACTTTGAGCTGCCAGCCAACTAAATCAAGACCCGTAATCATTTCTGTTACTGGATGCTCAACTTGCAGACGCGTATTCATTTCCATGAAGTAAAATGAACCGTCTTCATCGAACAAAAACTCAACCGTACCCGCACCTTGATAGTTAATGGCTTTAGCGGCGGCAACAGCGGCTTCACCCATAGCAACGCGAACGTCTTCGCTTAAGTTTGGTGCAGGCGCTTCTTCGATCACTTTTTGGTGACGACGTTGAATTGAACAATCACGTTCTGACAAATAAATACAGTTGCCGTGATTATCGGCAAATACTTGAATTTCAACATGACGTGGCTTAGTAAGGTAGCGCTCAATTAGCATCTTGTCGTTGCCAAAACTCGCTGTTGCTTCACGTTTAGTTGAGGCGAGGGCACTGTCGAATTCGTCACTATTCCATACCACGCGCATGCCTTTACCACCGCCGCCATAAGCAGCTTTAAGTAATTGCGGGTAACCAATGGCTAGTGATTGTTCTTTTAAGAACGCTTCGTCTTGATTCTCACCGTGATAACCAGGCACTAGCGGCACGCCAGCGTCGGTCATGATTTCTTTCGCGGCACTTTTGCTGCCCATCGCATCGATAGCTTCAACAGGAGGACCAATAAAAGTAATGTTATTGTCTAAACAGGCTTTGGCAAAGTCTACATTCTCAGACATAAAGCCGTAACCGGGATGGATGGCTTGCGCGCCAGATTCTTCAGCGGCATCTAAAATGCGATCCATACGCAGGTATGAGTCTTTCGAAGGCGATGGACCAATGTGAAAGGCTTCATCGGCCATCTTCACGTGCAGGGCATCTTTGTCGGCATCTGAGTATAACGCCACACAACGCACGCCCATTTTCTGAGCTGTTTCGATAATGCGACAAGCAATTTCACCGCGGTTAGCTATTAATATTTTATCAAACATAATGATTCCTACGATTCACTTGTGGCAATTAGCCAGTTAGGTGCACGTTTCTCTAAGAAAGAGCTCAAGCCTTCTTGGCCTTCTTCTGATACGCGAATAGTTGCAATGCGTTGTGACGTTCCATCAATGATAGCGCCGTCAATATTTTCATTGCTTACAAAACCAATTAACTCTTTAGCGCTGGTCATTGCCGCAGGGCTGTTGCCAAGCAACGATTGAATGATTGGCGCAGCTGCACTATCTAATTCACCGTCACTACATACTTCATGGACTAGGCCAAATTCGCTTGCTTTATCTGCTTTAAAACGCTCAGCAGTCAAGAAATAACGCTGCGCCTGACGTTGTCCCATAGCTGCAACCACATAAGGGCTAATAACGGCTGGGATAAGGCCAATTTTCACTTCACTTAAACAAAAACTCGCACGCTGGGTAGCAACGGCAATGTCACAACAAGCCACTAGGCCTACTGCGCCGCCAAAAGCTGCACCTTGCACCAAGGCCATCGTTGGCTTTGGCGATTGCGCAATGGTTTTCATTAAGTTGGCTAGCTCACCGGCGTCATCAAGGTTCTCTTGATAGTTTTTCTTTGCCATTGAGCGCATCCAATTAAGATCGGCACCCGCTGAAAAGTTTTTACCCGTTGAGCGCAGCACGATAACACGCGCGTCATCATTGGCTATCGCGCTGTCAAAGGCATTAATAAGCTGCGTTATCATCACATCATCAAAGGCGTTGTGAACATCTTCGCGCAGCATGGTGATGGTGGCAACACCGCCGTCAATTTGAGTACTTACGTATTGAGTCATCGCCAGCCCCTACATTCTAAAGATACCGAACTTGGTATCTTCAATTTCTTTATTAAGCGATGCACTGATGGCTAGGCCAAGTACTTGACGTGTTTGCGCTGGATCGATAATGCCATCGTCCCATAAACGGGCACTGGCGTAATATGGATTACCTTGCTCTTCGTATTGGTCGATAATTGGCTTTTTGAATTTCTCGACTTCTTCATCCGACATGCTTTCGCCTTTACGGGCTAATCCATCTTGACGAACTTGAGTTAATACGCCAGCTGCTTGCTCGCCGCCCATTACTGAGATACGCGAGTTAGGCCACATCCACATCATGGTTGGATCGTAAGCTCGGCCACACATGCCGTAGTTACCAGCACCGTAGCTACCACCGATAAGAACGGTAAATTTAGGCACTTTGGCACAAGAAACCGCTGTTACCATTTTCGCGCCGTGTTTCGCGATACCTTCGTGCTCGTATTTTTGACCGACCATGAAGCCAGTGATGTTTTGTAAAAACACTAATGGAATCTTGCGCTGACAACACAGTTCAACAAAGTGTGCGCCTTTTTGCGCCGACTCTGAGAATAAAATCCCGTTATTAGCCACGATGCCGACAGGGTAGCCGTGAATGCGAGCGAAACCACACACAAGCGTCGAACCGTAATATTGTTTGAATTCGTCAAAGTCAGAGCCATCAACAACGCGGGCAATCACTTCTTTAACATCAAATGGCTTTTTAAGATCGGTACCAACAATGCCGTATAATTCTTTGGCATCAAAAAGAGGCTCAACCGTTGGTAAAACGCTTAAGTTTGGCTGTTTAACGTGATTAATACGTTTAATCGCTTGGCGAACTAATTGCAATGCATGCTCGTCATTTTGCGCGTAGTGATCGCTCACACCAGAGATTTTAGTATGCACATCTGCGCCACCCAAATCTTCAGCACTAACTACTTCACCCGTGGCAGCTTTAACAAGCGGTGGACCAGCAAGGAAAATAGTCCCTTGCTCTTTAACGATAATAGACTCATCCGCCATAGCTGGAACGTAAGCACCACCAGCAGTACAAAGGCCCATAACCGACGCAATTTGCGGAATGCCTTGGGCAGACATATTGGCTTGATTAAAGAAGATACGACCGAAATGATCGCGATCTGGGAATACGTCATCTTGACGAGGTAAGAAAGCGCCGCCTGAATCAACAAGGTAAATACATGGCAGGTGACAACGCTCAGCGATGTCTTGGGCACGTAAATGTTTTTTAACGGTTAGCGGGTAGTAAGTACCGCCTTTAACTGTTGCGTCATTAGCAACAATCATACATTCAACACCAGCAACACGGCCGATACCAGCAACAACACCAGCACAAGGTACATAGTCTTCATAGCATTGCCATGCAGCAAACTGGCTGAGTTCTAAAAATGGGCTGCCAGCGTCAATCAGTGTATTAACGCGATCACGAGCAAGCATTTTACCGCGTGATTGATGGCGCTCTTGCGCGACTTCGCCGCCGCCTTTTTTAAGGGTTTCAACATTGGTATTTAATTCATCAACCAAGGCTTGCATTGCATTACTTTTGTCAATGAACTCTTGGCTGCGGGTATTGATTTTACTTGAGATAATAGTCACGAGGGGGCTCCTTTACCTTGTTAAAGGTAACGGCGCTAAAAGAAGATAGCACCGTTAGGTATATGCTGTAGAAATGGGTTATTTAGATTCGTTAAATAACTCACGACCAATTAACATACGGCGGATTTCAGACGTACCCGCACCGATTTCATAAAGCTTGGCGTCACGTAATAGACGACCTGATGCGAACTCATTGATGTAACCGTTACCACCAAGAAGTTGAATAGCATCTAGCGCCATTTTAGTGGCTAGCTCTGCGCTGTATAAGATAATACCCGCGCTATCTTTACGCGTCGTTTCACCGCGATCACACGATTGTGCTACCGCGTAAGCGTATGACTTAGCCGCGTTCATTTGGGTGTACATGTCAGCAATCTTGCCTTGAACAAGTTGGAATTCACCGATTGATTGACCAAACTGCTGGCGATCGTGAATGTAAGGAACCACAAGGTCCATACACGCATCCATAATACCTAGTGGGCCACCTGTTAATACAACACGCTCGTAATCTAAACCGCTCATTAATACTTTAACGCCGCCGTTTAGCTCGCCTAAAATATTTTCTTCTGGCACTTCACAATCTTCAAATACTAATTCACAAGTGTTTGAACCGCGCATGCCTAGCTTGTCTAGTTTCTGTGCTTGGCTAAACCCTTTAAAACCACGTTCGATGATAAATGCTGTAATGCCGCGAGAACCCGCATTTACGTCAGTTTTAGCGTAAACAACATAGGTGTTTGCGTCAGGACCATTGGTGATCCACATTTTGTTGCCGTTTAAGATGAATTTGTCACCTTCTTTACGCGCATTTAGTTTTAACGAAACAACGTCTGAACCAGCATTTGGCTCACTCATTGCTAGTGCGCCGATGTGCTCGCCGCTGACCAATTTTGGTAAGTATTTTTCTTTTTGTGCTTGAGTACCGTTTTTGTGAATTTGGTTAACACAAAGGTTTGAGTGTGCACCGTAGCTAAGACCAACAGACGCTGACGCGCGGCTGATTTCTTGCATTGCTACCATGTGTGCAAGGTAACCCATATCAACGCCGCCAAACTCTTCAGCAACGGTAATGCCTAATAAGCCCATGTCACCCATCTTGCGCCATAAATCGGCTGGGAATTCATTATCGATATCAATTTGCTCTGCGCGAGGCGCGATTTCGTCGCGGGCAAAGGCGTTAACAGTATCGCGTAACATATCGATTGTTTCGCCGTGATTGAAATTTAATGAACTAAATGTTGATAGCATAGTGGGCTCCATTGACTATTAAGCGTTAGCTTAATTCTTTTAATTCGCTGCGACAGCGAGTTTCTACCGAACTCAATTCCATCAGCACTACGGTAATATCTTCCATTTGCTGTTGTAGATGTTGTTTCTTTTCATCAATTAAAGACAGCATGGTATGTAGTTGCTGAACGCTTGAGCGGTCGGCGTCGTAAAGATCGAATAAACGTCTAGTTTCTGCGAGTGAAAAACCAAGGCGTTTACCGCGTAAAATTAGTTTCAGGCGCACGCGATCTTGCGGGCTATAAATGCGAGTTTGTCCACGACGGGTTGGTTTCATTAACCCTTGATCTTCATAGAAACGAATACTACGAGTTGTAACATCAAACTCCTTAGATAAATCGCTAATTGAAAATGTTTTTTGTGAATCGATCATACATTGCTCCTGAATTTTCTATACGGTACTTGAAGTTTACGTAAAGGTAAAGATTTATTTAAAGCTCCACATTCCGCTACTACTTTTGATTGGTTAGACTAATGGAGATAGCCTGTGCATATCAAGCATTTAAGCGGTTTTTTCTTACTATCAACAATAAGTCTAATATTTAACCACGCATTTTACGTGTTAGTTATAGTCAATCTTGATCGTAATAATGAGAATAAAAAAATGACTGAGCAATACGACTATCAAACACTCAAACAACAAGCTATTGAAAACCCTCAAGCGTATTGGGGCGAAGCGGCAAAAGCAATTAGCTGGCATAAAGAAGCAACGCAAATCTTAGATGACAGCAATAAACCGTTTTATCGATGGTTCAAAGGTGCTGAGCTAAATACCTGTTATAACGCTGTCGATAGGCATGTTGAAGATGGTTACGGTGATGATGTTGCGATTATCTATGACTCACCAGTGACTGACATAAAATACAAGCTGACTTTTAGTGAGCTGCAAGATAAAGTGGCTAAATTAGCGGGCGCTATGGTTAATTTAGGTGTTAGCAAAGGTGACACCGTGGTCATTTATATGCCGATGGTGTCAGAAGCGCTAATTGGTATGTTGGCGTGTGCGCGTATTGGCGCTATTCATTCTGTGGTGTTTGGCGGTTTTGCGGCGCCAGAGCTAGCGACGCGTATCGATGATGCAAAACCTAAACTAATTCTAAGCGCCTCCTGCGGCATTGAGCCAAACCGTTTAGTGGCTTATAAACCATTATTAGATGAAGCCATTGAGTTGTCACAAAATAAACCAGCGCATACCATCATTTTGCAACGACCTCAGTTAATTGCCGATATGACAGCGGGTCGCGATGTTGATTGGCTAGAAGCTGTCGCAAGCGCCGAGCCTGTTGATTGCGTTAACGTTGCCGCCACTGATCCTCTTTATATTCTGTATACGTCCTGTCTCTTATACACATCT
>CAJXRU010000089.1 GCA_913060565.1 uncultured Gammaproteobacteria bacterium
TTGGCACGCTTCTCGACTTGCTGAAATCGAGCATCTTCATGTAGCTTGGGTATATAAGGAAAGGAAATAATAAAGCAGGCACCCTGTTTATAATCTAAGTTAACTTCAACATCCCCATCGTTACTTGTCACCAACGTTTTGGCGATACATAACCCCACTCCTAATCCCTTATCTCGCGTACTAAAGAACGGTTGAAAAATCTTATCAGCAATCAATTCACTAAGACCAGGTCCATTATCTTCAATACGTATTATTACCTGCTCTTGAAAAATAGACGCTGAGACTTCAATAGAGCGCTTGGACCTATCCATTGTACTCAAAGCTTCTATCGAATTTCGCATGATGTTAAGTAGCACTTGTTCCATTTGCAGCTTGTCAGCGAGAATTTCAACATTATTCTCAGGGGCGTGATGATTGATTGCAACGCGCACACTTTCAAGCTCTTGGGAAAGCAAAAATACTGACTTTTCAATCAATACATTAACGTTAACTTTTTCTTTTTGCGGTTCGTTACGCTGCATTATTTCTTTAGTACGATTAACAATATCTAACGCATGACAGCTGTTTTCAATAATTTTATCAACGGCTAGTTCTACACGCTTGGGGTCAAACGACGGTTGTTGCATTTGCTCTAAGGTCAATTTACAAAATGCTTTGACGTTAATGAGCGGCGCGTTTAATTCATTCGCTAAACTACGGACGATCTCTGAAATAGATACTTTATGCTCTAATTTTAGCAATTTCTCTTTTTGCTCTACTATTTCTACCTGAACTTGCTCTTTCTTTTGAATTTCATTGAATGCTTTATTGCGTTCAAAGAAAATCCGCTGCTGCATGTTATTAATACTATCAACTAGCAGGTCTATTTCATCATTTTCATCGTGATATTTACGATTAAGATCTATCGGCTCAGCCTTTTCAGCTTCACTAAACTTAGCCAATTTCGTTGAGATATGCATTAAGTGGCGGCCAATTAACCTATCTGACAGATAAAACATAAATAAAACAACGAGTGCCGTCTTTAAGAAATTAGAAATCAACATGGCACTGCCAAATGCTATCAGATGATTGTAAGTACTATCCATTTCACTATAGATAGTTAATTGCCCCATCCTGCGCTCTTGACCCGCCTGTTTATAATTCACTTCGAACTGTTCATTAACGATACTGTTGGCACTCACTTCACCAATATTAAATTCAACATTTTCAGGAAGATTAAGAACAGCGCGCTCAATACTCGGAATATTAACAATGCCCTGTAATTGTAAGTAGATTTGAGCATCATCGTAAGTCCAGATACTTTTACTTAGGCTATCTAACAAACTATCTTCAATAATTTGGTTGAACAGTGCGCGTTGATCAAGTTGCTTGTTATATTCAGCACTTAACTGAACCACCGTAAACAATAAGGTAATAATCGAACTAAAAAGCACTGTAAAGAGCACAAATCTTCGACCAACTAAACTGTGACGGTAAGTGAAATTAAACATAATAATCAAGGATTAATAAAGGTGATATTGGCATCATACTTGATTTGATTTGAATTACAAAAAACCGATTAATATTCAATCATTAATTTGCATCGATAGCCGTGCTCAAATAAAGTTATCAATCCTAGAAAAAACTGTGATTAACATCAAACTATCCATGCACTTTAGACGAGATTAGTTTATTATGTGCGGGCAAAATTAACCCACTTTAGGACTTCCTCATGCAACGCTTTGTGCCAGTACTTCGTCAAGACAATGTTGACCCGCAACTTATCTCACTCATTAATACATTAATGGCTGCTTGTAAGGAAATATCATTCCGCCTGCATCAAGGTGAACTTGCAGGTATTTTGGGCTCAACGCTTGATGAAAACATTCAAGGCGAAACGCAAAAGAAGTTAGATATTATTTCTAACCAACTCATTAAAGATATTCTATTAGAGTCTGGTCAAGTACGCGCAATCGCTTCAGAAGAAGAAGACACTATTGTTGCTGGCTCTGAAAACGGTCGTTACCTTGTATGTTTTGATCCATTAGACGGTTCATCAAATATTGATATCAATAGCTTAGTGGGTACAATCTTCTCAATCATGGAAGTGCCAGAAGGGCAAACAGGCGCAACTGAAGAAATGTTCTTACAGCCAGGTACAGCACAGGTTGCTGCAGGTTACGTATTATATGGTGCATCGACGCAGTTAGCGCTGACTACTGGTGACGGAGTCCGTTTATTCACATTAGATAATACCATTGGTGAGTTCTTACTTACTCAAGAAAGAATGTCTATTACGCAAGAGACTGCAGAGTTTGCTATTAACATGTCAAATCAGCGCTTTTGGGAGCCAGCCATGCAAGATTACATTGCAGATTTACTAGCGGGCGAAACAGGTTCACGCGACAAAAACTTTAACATGCGCTGGATTGCCGCCATGGTTGGTGATGTACATCGCGTATTATGCCGTGGTGGTATTTTCACTTACCCAACAGACAATAAAAACCCAAACAAACCTTATAAATTACGCTTAATGTATGAAGCAAATCCAATGAGCTTTTTAGTTGAACAAGCGGGTGGTGTTTCTTCAACAGGTTACGAACGCATTATGGAAATCAATCCACAAGAAATCCATCAACGCGTTGCCGTCATTTTAGGTTCTAAAAACGAAGTAAATACCTGTTTGAGCTATCACAAATAGTCAATATAAGTGTTCTTTGCATGATTTAGCCAAAAATCGCATAGCATTTTTTTTGTGACTCGATAAAATAGCCGGTAATTTAATTTACCGGTTATATAAAGAGAAACGCTATGGCTGTTTATGCTGTTGGACACAAAGTTCCAGATTCAGATTCTATCGTTGGTGCAATCGCACTGGCCCATCTTAAAAATCAAATTGGCGAAGAAGTTATTCCATCGCGCCTTGGTGAGCCTTCACCTGAAACTCAGTTCATCTTAGACAAATTTGGCTTTGAAGCACCGCTACTTAAAATGAGCTACGCCGGTGACAGCCTTTATATTGTTGATCACTCAGACGTTGCATTAGCCCCAGATGATGTTGACCAAGCAACACTGCTAGGTATTGTCGATCATCACAAACTAGGTGACTTAACATCAGACACACCGCTTGAGTGTTGGATCCGCCCTGTTGGCTGTAGTAATACCGTTATTAAAATGATGTACGATTTTCACAACGTTGAAATTCCTAAAGACATCGCTGGCATGATGTTATGCGCTATTTTAAGTGATACGGTTGTCTTTAAATCACCAACTTGTACAACTGCTGACATTCGCTGTGTAGAAGTATTGGCAGAAATTGCAGGCATTGAAGATTACAAAGCGCTTGGTATGGAAATGTTTGAAGTAAAATCAGCGGTATTAGGCACCCCAATGCGTGACCTTGTTATGCGTGACTTTAAAAACTTCAACATGAATGGTAATAAAATTGGTATTGGCCAGCTAGAAGTATTGGATCTTGCCATTTTCGACGAAATGAAACCTGATCTGGAAGCTGAAATTGCAAAATTACGTGATGAAGAAGGCCAACACGCCGTGTTTTTATTACTAACAGATATTATGAAAGAAGGTTCAGAGCTACTAATCATCGGTGATGAAACGCTTGCAGAAAAAGCCTTTGGTCATACACCTGTTGAAGGCAAGATCTGGTTAGAAGGTGTACTTAGTCGTAAAAAACAAGTGGTACCACCGCTAGAGAAAGCATTAGCATAATAAAATAAACATTACGCCTACTTAATGAAAAGCCATCGCATGCGATGGCTTTTTTGTGCGTAAAATTAAGATTTGAATAAACATTCCTCAATTACATGTTAGTGATTAGCGCTAACTTATCGTTATAACGTGCTCTATCATCAACGGTTGCACTCTTCTCTTTCGCCAGTTTTAAATTTTTAAGTGCTAATTTATCTCTATCTAGTGCAAGGTAACTTTTATAAAGACCGAAATAAAACTGATCGACATGAGGTGACAATTTAATGGCCTTTTTGTATAAATTAACAGCCTTATCATACTCAGCCAAGCTCATCGCATACTCAGCCTGATCAAAATAACGAAATGGGTTTTGCAGTTCAGCAAGATTAATTTGACGTTGATATTCAAACAATTCCTGATAACGTCCTTGCGCACTTAACAGAATAGCCAAATTAGCAATCACGTTAGTGTCTTGGGGCGCTAAAGCCAACGCATGATGATACACCTGCTCTGCTAATGCTTCTTGGTTATTGTAGCGATATAACACAGCTAAGCTATTCCACGCGGCACTTTGATAGGGGTCAAAAGCAATTGACTCTTTTAGCAACCAATATGCCCTATCCCACTCACGCTGTACCATGGCATCAGCCGCAATATTAGAAAAATACATAGCGGCTAATTGTCTCTCCGTAACTCTTTGTTTAGCCAAACTACGGCGTGTTTCTCGAGGCAAAAAATCTAACGTGTAATACTCGTTTTGCAAAAACTCATAAACAGAGTGTTTACTATTAAAATTAGTATTTTGTAATTTCACGTTAACATGACCATTAACTAAAAATAGGCCACCATTTCTATTCCATACAGGCGCTGTTTTGACATCATAAATTTTAAACTTAAGATTAAAGTACTTGGCCATAGCGACGCTTAATATCACCATAGATAGACAATTGCCTTGCTTAGATTCAAGTGTTTGGGAGGCTGTGCGTGTAAAACTATTGTCGTAATCAAATGCGCGATAATCTTTGTGTAGCAGATTGTCAACGATTTGCTCAGTAAAAGACTTACTCACTGACGGTTTTATGGATTCATCTAACATTGCTTTTTGTTGCTCTGTTAGATAATAGATATCTGTTATTTCATTAAAATCACTAGGTTTTATAAAACTGTTGTCAACAAATAATGATTGAGGATTTGAATTAATTTGAGAACCACTGGTTGCTGAACAGCCCGCTAACAGCAAGCAACAGCCAATGCTCAATAAAGATTTAAATAACATATAAACCTCCAAAGATTGAATAGAGAGAAGCAATGTCTATTTATTAATCATAGTCTCAATTGCTTATCAATTACCAGTTTAATGGGGATAAATTTGACAAATGCAGCTATCAACTGCACATTTATATATACCCAAGCTACATGAAGATGCTCGATTTCAGCAAGTCGAGAAGCGCGCCAAATACTAGGCATAAGATGTGTCGTTAAGTCATTCTTAATAAATATCTTATAACGACGTAGTTGGTCGCTTATCGCCTTGCCCGAAGGGAGTTCGGGTAGAAAACGACTACCGCGTTATGATTCATAATCAGGGAATAACCATTAATTCCAAATCATGCCTTGTATTCGATTCCTACCCGAACTTTGAAACATGCATCTTCAAGTGGCTTGGGTATGGCCCACACTCTCAACTAAAATTAACAATAAACGGAGATAATGATGAAAGCATTACGGGTAATATTTTGGGTATTTGTGGTCTTGTTCCTGCTTGGCGTTTTTATGCCACAAGACTATCGGATCAGTCGTTCAGTGGAAATCAACAGCTCATTAGAACAAGCATTTGAGTTATCAAACGACCTAAATCAATGGCCGCGTTGGAGCCCTTGGGCGCAATTAGATCCCTCGGTAACTGTAACCGTTGGCGATATTACAAGTGGTGTTGGAGCGAGCCAACAATGGAGCGATGAAAGTGGGGGCGGAAGATTAGAGTTCATCGAAAGTATACCCAACGCACGCCTAACTTATAATATTTGGTTTGGAGACGCAAAACACCCTGCTATTTCAAGCATGATATTTGAACAAGTGACCGCCAACAAAATCCGTGTTCATTGGACGATTGAAGGTGATATGCAAATGCATATAGTCGGTCCGTTGTTTGCTGTTTTGATGGATACATTGGTAGGCCCTGCATTTGAACAAGGCCTAGAAAACTTAAAGGTTGAATCAGAAAAACCAGTGCAACCTTAATGAAAAATAAAGACTAAAATTCCCAACCAAGCTTTGGATGAGTCACTACAAAAAACGGATTTAATAGTGACTCTTTTTGGTTGTATGCAAGTGTATTACTGTCAATCTGCGTCACTTTTGCACCAGCGCATTGTGCAATACAATGACCAGCGCCTGTATCCCATTCCATCGTAGGGCCAAGTCGCGGATAGATGTCCGCTTGTCCGCGAGCAACAAGACAAAACTTTAACGAGCTGCCCGTTGGCACAATTTCATGTTCTGGATATTGATTAACAAAACGCGCCATTTCATCACTGGGATGCGAACGACTCCCGACAAGCCTAACCGTTTTCGGTAACAGAGATTGTGTAAGATCAAGCTTTTGCACATCCTCATCTTGTTGCTGAAAATAACTACCGTTATCAGTAGATGCCCAATACATTTGCTTTAATGCTGGCGCATACACAACAGCCATTACAGGGCTATTGTTATCAATCAGTGCGATATTAACGGTAAATTCACCATTTTGTTTAATAAACTCTTTGGTGCCATCTAGTGGATCCACAAGCCAATACTGCTGCCACGTACTTCGTTCTTCCCAATCAATAGCCGCCGACTCTTCAGACAATACGGGTATATCAGGCGTTAACTCGCGCAAACCGTCCACGATAATGTGATGTGCTGCTAAATCAGCTTCTGTAATTGGGCTGTCATCTTTTTTGGTCCAGGTTTGAGTTTCACCTTGTATGTAAAACTCCATAATTTTATTGCCGGCCTGCTGAGCAATGTCGACTAATGAGGTTAAATTATCACTCATTGATATATCCTGATTGCGTTAAAAAGTTAATCAATTGTGCAACACTTTGCTCAATCGATAGCTCATCGGTTTTGAGGATTAATTCTGGACTTATCGGTGGCTGATAGTCAGATGAAATGCCTGTAAAATTGGCAATTTCACCTGTTCTAGCTTTCTTATATAGCCCTTTAGGATCACGACTCTCACATACTGATAGCGATGTAGCTACATGAACTTCAATAAATTCTCCTGCCGCTAGCACCTTTCTCACACTGTCACGCTCTTGGGTAAAAGGCGAAATAAATGCTGATAGAACAATTAAACCTGCATCACTCATTAATTTTGCTGTTTCTCCAATGCGGCGAATATTTTCTTTACGGTCGTCATCACTAAACCCTAAATCACCACATAATCCGTGGCGAACATTATCACCATCAAGTAAATAAGTGTGTTGGTTTCGTGCTACCAATGCATTTTCCAATGCGCCTGCAATGGTGGATTTTCCTGAGCCACTTAGCCCAGTGAACCATATTACACAGGGCTTTTGAGATTTTTGTTTTGCACGTAAATTTTGGTCAACCGTATGTTGATGCCAAATTACATTCTCGTCTTTCATAACCTGTTAACTTCCTAAACTCATAAATGGAAATACCATGGGAATCATTACTAATACCACCACTGAATATACTATCGACAATGGAATACCAATGCGTAAATAATCGCTAAATTGATAATTTCCTGCGCTATAAACCATTAAATTAGTTTGGTAACCATAGGGAGAGATAAAGCTCGCACTTGCGCCAAAAATAACCGCCATAATAAATGGCCTAGGATCAACACCGTAGCCAATTGCAATACTATAAGCAATAGGAAAAGCTAACGCTGCAGCAGCATTGTTGGTAATAAGTTCGGTGAGTACCAAGGTAAAGAAATAAACCGCAATGAAAGCACCTAAAATGCCCCAATCGCCAAACATCGCTAGTAAACTATCCCCCAACGTTTGCGCAACGCCGTTATCAACCATAATATTAGCAAGGCCTAATGCCGAACCTACAATTAACGCAAGCTCAATAGGAAACCGGCGTTTTATCTCATCGAGCGATAGAACGCCGCTCACAATAAATAACACCAATAACGCGAGCAGCCCTTTAGTTAAATCAATTGTACTCGTAAAAGCTAACGCTAGCGTACTTATAAAGCCAATCAACACAAGCTTAGATTGCCGACTATCAAGCTGAGCACTGACATTAGCGTCACTAATCATAACAAACTCGCGAACGTTTTTACGATGCTGCTCAAACCCTTTACCAGGGACGAGCATTAACGTATCACCCGCGCGCAAGGTTATTTGCCCAAGTCCACCACTTAGTTGCTCATTGCCACGACGAATCGCAACAACGGCGGCATCAAACTTTTCTCGAAAGGCACATTCTTTTAACGTTTTTCCTTTAATTGATGCAGAATGACTTATCACCACTTCAACCAAGGCTTGACCTTTCAAGTGAGATTTAGCAAACCACTCAAGTCCTTGCATTTCTTGAAGAATATGTAAACTTTGCGTATCACCGGCAAAAACTAATCTATCACCTGATTCAAGTTTCTGAGTCGGGCAAACAGGACGAATCAATTCTCCATCGCGTTCTATTTCAACCAGATAAAGGCGTTGAAGTGCACGTAATCGATTTTGTTCTACTGTTTTTCCAATCATTATTGAGTCTTCACTCACTACCGCTTCTAGCATATAAGGCAGTTCAGCGTCTTGATTATCAAAGCGATCTGGTAATCGGTAACCGCCAATAATTAAGACAACTAACCCACAAGCCACAACGGTGACACCAATAATAGTAAAATCAAAAAAGCCGATAGGCTCAAGTCCTGCATCAATAACAAAACTATTGACGATAAGATTGGTAGAAGTCCCAATAAGTGTCAAAGTACCGCCAAGAATGGCCGCATAGGATAATGGTAATAATAATTTAGACGGTGAGTGAAAGTGATTACGCTTTAACACACCAATTAAGGACGCAACTACCGCAGAGTTATTCGTGATTGACGACAGAAATGCCGTGGTTAATCCTAGCTTTGCAATTACCCAGCTAAAATTAGCATGATTCAAATGTCGACCAACAGATTGCAGCAATGTTGTTTTTTCAACGGCAATAGACACTATAAGCAATAGAATTAAGGTAAAGAGTGAGGAGTTTGTAAAATTCCCCATCATTTGCTCAAAACTTATCCAACCAAGTAAATAGCTCAGCGCAATCGCACTGACAAATAAAATGGCCGGTCGGATCTTGTTAGTTAACAATAATCCAACCAGTGCCGTCAACATCGCTACAACGGCTGTTTCCTGAGTCATTACTTACTCTTTAATGCGCTAATATCTAGCGCTTGCCAATGTGGGAAATGTTTACGAACAAGCGCATTAAATTCTAATTCAAACTCAGAAAACTCATGTGTTGCAACATCATCTTCTAACGACTGCTCAATCATACCTGCCGCAACCGTCACATTGGTCAGGCGGTCAATTAAAATAAAACCACCGGTGTCACGAACGTCTTGGTATAAATCAAATGCGATACGCTCTGCAAAATTCAGCTCAACAGCGGCAACTTCATTAAGTGCAACTTGCTTGGCTTGTTCTTGCTCTAACGTATTAACATTAATTAGGTGACTAATTTTTGAGATAGAAACTTGGGTTTTCTTACTCGCAATTTTTAGATCATATTGACGGTTTTCGGTTAGTGGTTGTTCACCCATCCACACCAATTTAGCTTGTGCCCCCTGACTCACAAAAGGGGCATCGCCAGTCACCAACATGTCGCCGCGACTCACATCAACTTCGTCATTGAGCGTAATGGTAATCGCTTGACCTTGACTCGCACTTGATAATTCACCGTCAAAGGTAACAATCGATTTAACCGAACTTTTCTTACCCGACGGCAATACTGTAATTTCATCGCCAACACTTACCGTGCCAGCCGCTAAGGTGCCACAAAACCCTCTGAAATCTAGGTGTGGACGATTAACATATTGCACAGGTAATCGTGCACCAGTACAAGTAATATCATTGGCAATTTTCACTTGTTCTAAGCGCGCTAACAGTGTGTCTTCTTGGTACCAAGCCATGTACTCGCTAACATTTACAACGTTATCACCATTTAATGCTGACAACGGAACAAACTGCACATCTCGCTCACCAAGACCTGAAACAAATTCGCGATAGTCGCTACAAATCTCATCATATTTATCTTGGCTATAGTCAACTAAATCCATCTTATTTACGGCAACTATGAAATGCTTGATACCCAATAATGACGCAATAAAACTATGACGTTTAGTTTGCACCTGCACACCATAACGCGCATCAATCAAAATTACAGCAACATCACAGGTTGATGCTCCAGTAGCCATATTACGGGTGTATTGCTCATGTCCAGGCGTGTCTGCGATAATAAACTTTCGCTTATCTGTCGAGAAATAACGATACGCAACATCAATCGTAATACCCTGTTCACGTTCTGCTGCCAAACCATCAACTAATAACGCTAAGTCTACAGCGTCACCTGTCGTGCCCATTTTCTGACTATCCGATTTTAATGCAGCTAGCTGATCTTCATAAATTTGCGCGCTATCGTGAAGCAAGCGGCCAATTAAGGTGCTTTTCCCATCATCTACGCTGCCACAAGTTAATAAGCGTAATAAACTTTTGTGCTGTTGCTGCGCTAAATATCCTTCAACGCCAAGATCTTTAATTTGTTGTGATACATGTGAATTCATAATTTATTCCTAACCCCTTAACCTAAAAGTAACCTTGACGTTTCTTCTGCTCCATTGAGCCTGAAGAATCGTTATCGATGACACGCCCTTGTCGTTCAGATGAACGAGCAAGTAACATTTCTTCGATGATTTTAGGAAGGGTGTCAGCGTCAGAGTCAATCGCGCCTGTTAATGGATAACAACCTAATGTTCTAAAACGTACTAACTCTTGTTTGATCTCTTCGCCGTCTTCGATTGGCATACGATCATCATCAACCATGATTTTAACACCATCACGCTCAACTACAGGACGCTTCGCGGCATAATACAGGGGTACAATGTCGATACTCTCAAGGAAAATGTATTGCCAAATATCTAATTCAGTCCAGTTAGACAATGGGAAAACTCGAATACTTTCCCCTTTATTTACTTGGCCGTTGTAGGTATGCCACAACTCTGGACGTTGATTTTTAGGATCCCAGCGATGTTGATTGTCTCTAAATGAATAAACACGTTCTTTAGCACGCGATTTCTCTTCGTCACGACGAGCACCGCCAAATGCCGCATCAAAGCCATATTTGTTTAACGCTTGTTTTAGGCCATCGGTTTTCATGATATCGGTATGTTTAGCACTACCATGAGTAAATGGACCAACACCCATGGCTATCCCTTCAGGATTTTTATGCACGAGTAAATCAAAACCATGTTTTTTTGCTTGCTGATCGCGAAATTCAATCATCTCTTTGAATTTCCAATCCGTATCAACGTGCAACAACGGGAAAGGTAGTTTCGCAGGGGCAAATGCTTTACGCGCAAGATGCAGCATAACAGCACTGTCTTTTCCAACAGAATACAACATTACAGGATTATCAAACTCGGCGGCGACTTCTCGTATAATATGAATACTTTCAGCTTCGAGTTGCTGTAAATGCGTAAGATTTACTTGGGTCATAGCATTATTCCACTTAAGACTAACTAAAATTTAATAACACGCAATATACCCCTATTCACTTATTTCCTAAAATAATAGATAAATCATTTTTATAACTTTATGGAATAAAAATGATTTATCTATGCCCAAACATAAAAAAAGACCGCTAGGCGGTCTTTTAAAAGAATGTCATCAATATCAATCTTGATATCTATCTCGTATCTCAAGGAAACGATCGAGATTATTCATCATTAAATCAATCAATCTTGGGTCAAAATGCTTACCACGCTCTTCCCTAAATAGCGTCAGAATTTTCTCTAGCGGCCATGCTTTCTTATAACAGCGGTCGCTGCCAAGTGCGTCAAATACATCAGCAATAGCCGTAATTCTTCCGTATAAATGAATTTCGTCTTTAGCAAGACCACGCGGGTAACCACTACCGTCCCATTTTTCGTGATGGGTAAGTGCAATAGTTGCAGCGATATCCAACAAGACTAAGCCAGCACCATTCAACACATTGTAGCCTTTTAGAGCGTGAGTTTTCATAATCTCCCACTCTTCACCTTCAAGGCGGCCTGGCTTATTTAAAACCGCATCTGGAATCGCGATTTTACCAACGTCATGAAGCGGAGAGGCACTTTTTATCAACTCGACTTCATCTTCTGGTAAACCCACCAATTCAGCTAACAACGCCGAATAATACGCAACGCGTTTAACATGGTAACCGGTTTCATTAGAACGCGATTCAACCACTTCACCTAAGCGGTAAATAATCTCTTTTTGAGAGCTATCAATAATTTCATGCAAGTAAATATTTTCGATAATAGATATCAGGTTTTCAGTAAAGATATTAAGAATATTTCTATCAATACTTGAAATACGGTTGCCTACTTTGCCGTAAAAAATCAAACTAGCGCGTTGGCCTTTACAAAACATCACAAAATGTTCATCTCGATATACATTAGCTTGCTCATTAATCGCCTGCTCAATCAAATCTCGCTTGCTTGGCTCTAATGTCTCTAGAGAAATTGGTTCATCAAGCTCATCAGAATCATGTAACAAAAAACGAGAAAATTTTTGAGTATCGTTGTTAATGGCATATGCACCAGACTCATCGCCATATACTTTGTCATCCGAAATATGCAGTAATTCTTTTAACTGCGTTAACGTTAAACTAACAAAAGACTTAAGCCCATGCATCGACGAGATACCGCGTGACGCAATAATTAAACGCTCTAACGCCGCTTTAGAACGAATGACAGCATTGATATCTTTATAAGATCGAAGGTTAGAATACAAAATGGTATAAAGTTTGGCAGAAGTAAGTTCTGTCTTATTTTTGTAATCATTAATATCATAATCCCGAATCACTTGGTGTTCGGGAGCTTGCCCAGGCTGCCCAGTTCTTAAGACAATACGCACTGAATGATTATTAAGCTCTTGTCTAATGTAGGCCGCTAAATCAAGACCTGCTTGATCAGTTTCCATGACTACATCTAATAAAATTAGTGCAATATCGTCTTCTTTATCCAGTATTTCCTTTGCTTGGGCAGCACTATAGGCATGGAATAGCGTTAACTCACGCTCTTGAAATTCAAATGAACCAAGTGCCAACGTAGTAACCGCATGAACATCTTTTTCGTCATCAACAACTAAGACTTTCCATGCAGGCCTGCTAATAGTGGTTGTTTGCACATCTTCGTCTGAAAATAAAAACATATCGTCCATAACCACTCCTACCCTTGGATAATCTTGACAATGTTGTGAACACTATCAACCGAACGGCCGATTACTGTACTCAATGCATCAGATTCTAATTCTAGATGATGCTGCTCTGAAATATTATTTATAATAGACATCGATTCCACATGGCTCGTTTCAAATATATGATCGCTAATATCAATTGCTGCATTAAGGCATGAACAACTGAGAAAATTATTTTCACTGTTATGTGCACTATACTGATTACTAACAATATCAATTAATTCGTCTCCTAGCTGCCATTTTTTTAATAACTCGCTAGAAATATCTACAAAAGTGAAACCTAATGTCCCTTTTTCGAAGCCTCGTTCTTTGTGTTCATCACCAACAACATCATCAAGTTTAACCATATAATACGGTAAACGTTCCAACACTATCAAAAAACCAATACTATGCAAAAGACCAGCAACGAACATTGTTCCTTGCTTTTTCTTAGTTTTCAATTGATATAACTCACGAGCCAGAATGGCAGTGAAGACACTGTGTTGCCAATAATCCTTTAGATTAATCTTATTGCGTCCAGCACCTTTAAATACTAAGGCCGCAGAAGTTGCGATAGCAATATTACATAACTCGTCGGTGCCTATTTTTTGGATAGCATCATCAATAGTGGAGATATTGCCTTTTCTGCTATATAGCGCGCTATTGGCTAGTTTTAACACTCTAAATGTTAATGCTGGGTCATGACTAACTAAACAGGCTATATCTTCAACAGAGCTATTATCTCTGTTTACTAAACTATTTAGCTGCAAACAAATGTCTGGCAACGTATATAGTTTATTAGCTTTAGTCACAAATTCAGAAAGTTCTAGCATATAAGGTGGCAACTCCTATCGACTGCTTAATTATGGAAAAACACATTTTGCTAATAAAAAAAGTGTAGCAGAGAGACTCAGCATTGCTAATTAAAAAGGTGATCTGATTCAATAAAAAAGCCGAAGATAACTTCGGCTTAATAATGTTGGAGCGTAGAACAGGGTCTAAATTTCGAAATGTAATCCACATTCTCGTTTTAAACCATTGAATCTAGTATCTTCTTCAGACATTCCCAGTTCAAGTTTTGATGTTGAATGGACATCACCCAAACTGACATATCCTTCTTCCCATAATGGATGGTACGGTAGGTCAAATTGTGTAAGATACTCATGGATTTGCTTATTATTAAGATCAATAATCGGCAAGAACTTATAACGTGTTCCGCGCAGCTCAACAATTGGTAGATCTTTGCGCGAATTTGCTTGCTGACTTCGCAAACCTGAAAACCATGTTCCAATTTCAAGTTCTTGCAAAGCACGTTGCATTGGCTCAACTTTATTTCGCTTATTATAAGCGTCTAAACCATCTAGCCCTTGCTCCCACTCTTTGCCAAAACGCGCTTGTTGCCAAGCGGGGCTTAATTCACTTTGAAACACGTTAACGTTCAATGATAAGCGCTGCGTTAACTTATCAATAAATTGATAAGTTTCAGGAAATAAATGCCCCGTATCAGTCAAGATAACTGGAATATCGTTTTGCTCTTGCGTTAATAAATGCAGCATTACCGCCGATTGAATACCAAAACTCGACGATAAACCATGATTACCGGGTAAGTGAGCTAATGCCCACTGCACACGTGCTTTAGGTGATAACTCACCTAACATTTCGTTAACCTGAGCTAATACCGACTGCTGAGTAGACTTAGGCGCAGTAACCAGCGCCTTAAAATCTACATCATCAAAAGAGTTAGTCATGAAAGTCTCCCGCGCTAGTCAGCACGGCTTTAACTTCTTGGGTGCGAACTAGGAAATCACCAAAATATTCATCTTTTTGACGCTCTTTGGCAAAACGCTCAAAGCGGCCATCAAGATCAGCTAGTATTTCTGTTTCATTACCGTTTTCAAGTACCATTTTGCTAATACGCGTACCATCAAATGCAGCGCCTAAGTAAAGGTTGTAACGACCAGGACCTTTACCGACTAAACCAATCTCAGCGGCATATGGACGCGCACAGCCATTTGGACAACCAGTCATTCGCATCACAATCGGTTGATCGCCAACGCCATGCTTCTCCAATAATTCATCAACTTTATCAGTGAACTCAGGGAAATAACGCTCAGCTTCAGCCATACCTAATGCACATGTTGGTAATGACACACAAGCAATAGAATGCTTACGCAGTGGCGTTAATCGCTCACCTAAGATGCCATATTGACGCGCCAGTGCTTCAATTTGCTCTTTATCTTCTTGTGCAACATTGGCAACAATCATATTTTGGTTAGAGGTCATTCTAAAGTCACCTTTGTGCACTTTAGCAATTTCTCTAAATCCAGTTTGGATCTCTTTGCCCGGAACATCCTTAATACGACCACATTCGATATATAGCGTTAAATGCCATTTTCCGTCAGTACCTTTTACCCAACCAAAACGATCGCCACGCGTAGTGAACTCAATCTTTTTAGGCTCAGCAATGTCAACGTCTGAACGCTTAGCAACTTCTGCTCTAAATGCTTCGATGCCGTGTTTTTGCACCGTATATTTTAAACGAGCGTATTTACGATCTTCACGGTTACCCCAATCACGTTGCGTTGTGATAACAGCTTTCGCGACTTCAATAGTATCTTCAAGGGCAATAAAACCAAGCTCATCAGCCAAACGTGGGAATGTTGTCTTATCGCCATGAGTTGCCCCCATACCGCCACCAACAGTCACATTAAAACCGACAAGCTTGCCATTATCACTAACAGCAATAAAACCCAGACAGTTCGTATACACATCAACATCGTTGTGTGGTGGCACTGCAACGGCAATTTTAAACTTACGTGGTAAATAAGTTTCACCGTACATAGGCTCAGATTCATTGCTTGTTACTTTTTCGCCATCTAACCAAATTTCAGCGTAAGCATTGGTACGAGGCAATAATTGCTCAGATAGTTTCACTGACCATTCATACGTTTGTTGATGTAACTCAGACTCTACTGGGTTTGGATTACACATCACATTACGATTCACATCACCACACGCGGCAATTGAATCTAACGATGACGTATCAAGTGCTTGAATAAGCGGTTTTAAGTTACGCTTTAAAATACCGTGATATTGGAATGTTTGGCGCGTCGTTAAACGAATACTTTCGCTCATCGTCAAACCATCAGCAATCTTGTCAATATCTAACCATTGCTCAGGTGTACACACACCACCAGGAACACGAGCACGCAACATAAAGCTATGCAGAGGCTCTAATTTTTGCGCCTGACGCTCAGCACGTAAATCGCGATCATCTTGTTGATAAAAGCCGTGGAATTTCGACAGCTGCGTATCATCAACGTATAACGCGCCGGTAATGTTATTTTGCAAACCTTCTTCGATAGTACCGCGCAGAAGGTTACTATCGGCTTTGATATATTCGTTTGCTGCTAATTTAGTCTCGCTCATTAGTAGACATCCTTCTGATAACGCTTGGTATCGCGTAGGTTAATTAAATATTCGTTAGCTTGTTCCGGCGTTTTACCACCGTGAGTTTGAATAACATCTAATAATGCTTGGTGAACATCTTTTGCCATTTGGCTGCCATCACCACACACATACACAGACGCACCATTCTCTAGCCACTGATAAACATCGCTGCCCTGCTCAACAATGCGTTGCTGAACATAAATCTTTTGTTCTTGATCCCGTGAAAACGCAAGTTCAATGCGGTTTAATACACCGCGCTCTTTAAAATCTTGCAACTCAACTTGATACAAGAAATCATCAGTGAAGTGTTGATTACCAAAGAACAACCAGTTTTCACCGCTAGCGTCTGTATTATCTCGCTCTTGCAAGAAGGCGCGGAATGGCGCAATGCCAGTACCCGGGCCAATCATAATGGTAGATTGCTCAGGTGCAGGTAAACGGAAGTTATCATTGTGCTCAACAAAGACACGAACTTGACTGTCTTCTTCAAGACGATGGGCGAGATAACTCGACGCCGCACCTTGGTGTTGATGACCATGGGCTTGATAATCGACAACGGCAACAGTTAGATGAACTTCTTCTTCCACTTCACTCATTGCTGATGCAATAGAATATAAACGTGGGGTTAGTTTACGCAGCGCACCAACTAGCTGCTCAGCAGTAATTGCTGCTGGATATTGACGAATTACATCGATTATTTGACGGTTACCAATAAATTCACGCGTCGCGTCTTTATCTTCACTGAGTGTTAATAGCTCATCATTATTCGATGCCGCCGCATAAGCACTTACAAATCCAGGATGAAGTTGTGTCAACTCAAAATGCTCGATAAGTGCTGACTCAATAGCGATACTTTGATCGTTAACAGTCACTTCATTTGAAGCATCAATGCTAACAAGTGATAGTAACTCACTAACCAAGGTTGGATCATTGTCAAACCAAACACCTAATGCATCACCAGGCTGATAAGTCAGTCCTGATTCCTCAAGTGAAATTTCAATATGACGAACATCTTTATTAGCACCGCGACCAGTAATTTTAGGGTTCGCTAATAACGTTGCTTTAAAAGGATTTTTCTTAGTAAATTGACTGCTTGTTGCGCCAACACCCGCACTTGCAACTGCTATACTAGTCGATGCTGCACTTAATGTTTCTTGCACGGCAGCTAACGCTTGAGCTGTCCAACTGGCAACATCGTCATCATAATCAACATCACAATCTTGTCGTGCAACAACAGATTTAGCGCCTAACGCCGCTAAACGCTCGTCAAAATCAATAGCGGTTTGACAGAAGAACTCATAGCTTGTGTCGCCTAAACCTAACACTGAGTAACTCAAATAATCTAATTTAGGGGCGCGTTTTCCACCCAAAAACTCGTGTAATTGAATCGCGTCATCTGGCGGCTCGCCCTCACCGTTAGTACTAACAACGACTAATAGGTGCGTTTCAGACTTCAACTGCTTAGCTTTGTAATTGCCCATAGATACCAAATCAACATTGATACCTAACTCAGTCGCTTTAGCAGCAACTTCACCAGCAACACCTTTAGCATTGCCCGTTTGAGAACCATATAACACAGTTAGCTTTCCAGCAGGCGCACTATCAGTACTAGCAGCAACATTACCACCTTGACTAATACCAGCTAGATAACCACTAACCCACGATAACTCCACCGCAGACATAGATGCAGTAAGCTGTTTTAACGAGTCGACCTGCTGCTGTGACAGCGGACTACTCAAAGAATTTAATTGTTGTAATGACATTGCAAATCACCTGAAAGACGCCCTATTGCGAATTCAAACATGGTAACTTGCGTTATGAATAACATAAAAGAATAAAAATAGATTTTTTATCTCTTTTTGATATATAGGAGTCTAGGCACAAAAAAGCACGTTTCCCAAAAACAAGAAACGTGCTTTAAATTAACGCGTTTTAGCTGTTTAGAAGTGAACTTCTAAGCCTGCAAAGAAACCAGAAAATTCTAGATCAGCATTAATATCATCAACATCATCAAGCTCAATAACCACTTCACGATAGCCTGCTGTTAACGCAACGTCGACAGCAAGATTATCAATGAGGTCATAACCGATGCCAACTTCATAGTCATGTACTTTACTACCGTCGTAAGAAACGAAGTTTGCGTCGCCATATGCATACAAACCAGCAAATGGAATACGAACTTTAGCAGCAACGTAACCCATAGGAAGCCAAACTGATACTTCTTCCATGCTCGATTGAGTACCGTCTTCAACTAAAAAATCACCCTTGATATTTTTAGCAGTAAGACCAAAATCAAAAGCAACAAGATCGTTGTCTAATAATTCCCAATACAGAGTCGCATCGTTGTTAGTGAAGTCTAGCGTTGTATCAATACTGTCTCTTATACACATCTGACGCTGCCGACGAAGAGGATAGTGTAGATC